>NZ_JBWZET010000268.1:0-3734 GCF_056722145.1 Rhizomicrobium sp.
TCGACGCGCTTGCCGAGCAGGTTCTGACGGAAGCGGCCCTGCTTGCCCTTCAGCATGTCGGCGAGCGACTTCAGCGGACGCTTGTTGGCGCCGGTGATGACGCGGCCGCGGCGGCCGTTGTCGAACAAAGCGTCGACGGCTTCCTGCAGCATGCGCTTTTCGTTGCGCACGATGATGTCCGGCGCTTTCAGCTCGATAAGCCGCTTGAGGCGGTTGTTGCGGTTGATGACGCGGCGATAAAGGTCGTTGAGGTCCGAGGTCGCGAAGCGGCCGCCGTCGAGCGGCACCAGCGGGCGCAGTTCCGGCGGGATGACCGGGACCACGGTCATGATCATCCACTCCGGACGGTTGCCGGAGTCGATGAAGGCTTCCACGACCTTGAGGCGCTTGACCAGCTTCTTCGGCTTTTCGCCGCCGTTGCAGGTGGCGATTTCGGCGCGCAGGTCATCGGCCAGCTTCTTGAGGTCGATCGCCTGCAGCAGCGAACGGATCGCCTCGGCGCCGATCATGGCGGTGAAGCTGTCGTTGCCGTATTCGTCCTGCGACTTGTAGAACTCGTCTTCCGACAGCAGCTGACGTTCCTTGAGCGGCGTCAGGCCCGGCTCGATGACGATGTAGTTCTCGAAATAGAGGACGCGCTCGAGATCCTTCAGCGTCATGTCGAGCATCAGACCGATGCGGCTCGGCAGCGACTTGAGGAACCAGATGTGCGCCACCGGCGAGGCCAGCTCGATGTGGCCCATGCGGTCGCGACGCACCTTCTGGATGGTGACTTCGACGCCGCACTTTTCGCAGACGATGCCCTTGTACTTCATGCGCTTGTACTTGCCGCACAAGCACTCGTAGTCCTTCACCGGTCCGAAGATGCGGGCGCAGAACAGGCCGTCGCGTTCGGGTTTGAAGGTGCGGTAGTTGATCGTCTCCGGCTTTTTGATTTCACCGTGGCTCCAACGCAGGATCTGCTCCGGCGAGGCCAGCGAAATCTTGATCCGGTCGAAGGTCGGGACTTCCTTGCCGGCCGAGAAGACGTTCATCAGCTCTTGGTTCATTTGGGCTCTCTTTGCGAGTTCGCGTCGCTATCCGTCTTTGCCACCTTCCCCCTTTCACAGACCCAGGGAGAAGGCCCTCACCAGACCACCGCGCGCCGGGCTTCGCGCGGGGCCTCACATCGTCTATCCGTTCACCAGCTCGACGTTCAGGCCGAGCGAGCGCATTTCCTTGACGAGCACGTTGAAGCTTTCGGGAATACCGGCTTCGAACGTGTCCTCGCCGCGGACGATCGCTTCGTAGACCTTGGTGCGGCCGGCGACGTCGTCCGACTTCACGGTCAGGATTTCCTGCAACGTGTAGGCGGCGCCGTAAGCCTCCAGGGCCCAGACCTCCATTTCGCCGAACCGCTGACCGCCGAACTGCGCCTTGCCGCCCAGCGGCTGCTGGGTAACGAGGCTGTACGGACCGATCGAACGGGCGTGGATCTTGTCGTCGACCAGGTGGTGCAGCTTCAGCATGTAGATGATGCCGACCGTGACCTTGCGCTGGAACGCCTCGCCGGTACGACCGTCGTACAAGGTCGACTGGCCGCTTTCGGCGATGCCCGCCTCGCGCAGCATGTCGACGATGTCCGGCTCCTTGGCGCCGTCGAACACCGGAGTGGCGATCGGAACGCCCGGACGCAGATTGTCCGCCATTTCGATCAGGCCCTGGTCGTCGAGTTCAGCGAGGCGCTCGTCGTTGTTGTAGACGTGCTTCAGGTAGCGGCGCAGGCCATCGTACTTGCCGTCGCGCTTCACCTTTTCGACCGTCTCGCCGATCTTCTTGCCCATGCCGGCGCAGGCCCAGCCGAGGTGGGTCTCGAGAATCTGCCCGACGTTCATGCGCGACGGCACGCCCAGCGGGTTGAGCACGAGATCGACCGCGGTGCCGTCTTCGAGGTACGGCATGTCTTCGATCGGCAGGATGCGGCTGATCACGCCCTTGTTGCCGTGACGACCGGCCATCTTGTCGCCCGGCTGCAGCTTGCGCTTCACCGCGACGAACACCTTGACCATCTTCATCACGCCAGGGGCGAGTTCGTCGCCGCGACGCAGCTTTTCGACCTTGTCGGCGAAGCGCTTATCGAGGCGTTGCTTGGACTCGTCGTACTGCTTGCGCAGTCCTTCGATCTCGGCCATCGCCTTGTCGGCGCGCACGCCGATCTGCCACCACTGGTGCTTCGGGATCGCCGCCAGCACTTCCGGGGTGATCTTGGTATCCGGCGCCATGTTCTTCGGGCCCGACGCGGCGGTCTTGCCCATCAGAAGGTCGGAGAGACGCGCGAAGATGTTGCGCTCGAGGATCGACAGCTCGTCGTCGCGGTCCTCAGCCAAACGCTCTTCCTCGGCGCGTTCGATCGCCAGCGCACGCTGGTCCTTGTCGACGCCGTGGCGGTTGAACACGCGCACTTCCACGATCGTGCCGGTGACGCCCGGCGGAACGCGGAGCGAGGTGTCGCGCACGTCGGCCGCCTTCTCGCCGAAGATGGCGCGCAGGAGCTTTTCTTCCGGCGTCATCGGGGTTTCGCCCTTCGGCGTCACCTTGCCGACCAGAATGTCGCCCGCGTTGACCTCGGCACCGATGTAGACGATGCCGGCTTCGTCGAGGTTCTTGAGGTTTTCTTCGCCGACGTTCGGGATGTCGCGCGTGATTTCCTCAGGACCGAGCTTGGTGTCGCGCGCCATCGTCTCGAATTCCTCGATGTGGATCGAGGTGAAGACGTCGTCGCGCACGATGCGCTCGGAGATGAGGATCGAGTCCTCGTAGTTGTAGCCGTTCCACGGCATGAAGGCGACGAGCGCATTCTTGCCGAGCGCGAGATCGCCCAACTCGGTCGACGGACCGTCGGCGATGATGTCGCCCTTCTGCAGCTTGTCGCCGACCTTCACCAGCGGCTTCTGCGTGATGCAGGTCGACTGGTTGGAGCGCTGGAACTTCTTGAGGCGGTAGATGTCGATGCCCGGCTTGGTGGGATCGGCTTCTTCCGTCGCGCGCACGACGATACGGGTGGCATCGACCTGATCGACCATGCCGGCACGACGCGCGGCAATGGCCGAACCGGAGTCGCGCGCCACCTTGTCTTCGAGACCGGTACCGACCAGCGGCGCTTCCGGCTGCAACAACGGCACCGCCTGACGTTGCATGTTGGCACCCATCAGGGCGCGGTTGGCGTCGTCGTTTTCAAGGAACGGCACCAGCGCTGCGGCGACCGACACCAACTGCTTCGGCGACACGTCGATGAAGTCGATCTGGTCCGGCGTCGTCATGACGTAGTCGCCATGGCTGCGGCAGGACACCAGTTCGTCGGTGATGCGGCCGCGGCTGTCGATCGTCGCGTTGGCCTGGGCGATCATGTACTTCGCCTCTTCCATCGCCGACAGATACTGGACTTCGTCAGTGACGTGCTTGTTGCGAACGCGGCGGTACGGGCTTTCGATGAAGCCGTACTTGTTGATGCGCGCGTACGTCGCCAGCGAGTTGATCAGACCGATGTTCGGGCCTTCCGGCGTCTCGATCGGGCAGATGCGGCCGTAATGCGTCGGATGCACGTCGCGCACTTCGAAGCCGGCGCGCTCGCGGGTCAAGCCGCCCGGTCCAAGGGCCGACATGCGGCGCTTGTGGGTGACTTCCGACAGCGGGTTGGTCTGGTCCATGAACTGCGACAGCTGCGACGAGCCGAAGAACTCGCGCACCGCGGCGGC
>NZ_JBWZET010000269.1:0-4220 GCF_056722145.1 Rhizomicrobium sp.
GATCAGCAGGATGGCGCGGGTCCAGCCGAGCTGCTTGCGCTTAAACGCCAGCGGATAGAACGCGAGGATGAAAACGGCGGTAAAGCAGTCCGGCTCGATCTGGCCGGCGAACCAGGCAACGCTGGTCAGGACCGACAGCGCCGCCCCCACCCTGAGCAGCATCCACAGGCTCGTGCGCGGCCACACCGCCCGGGCGAACTCCACGATGACGATGGCCGTCATCGCCGCCTGGACCCAGGCGACGTACCACAGGCTGTCGCGGCCGTGGGTATAGTCGAGGAACAGCGAATAGCCGGGCGAGCGTTCGGGCACGAAGAAGCGCCGGAAGCCTTCCAGCACATAGGCGCCCGAGTCGAAGAACATGAACGGGAAGCCGTTCCACCACGCCGCGTAGAGGAACATCGGCATCAACAGCAGGATCGCCGCCACCTCGGCGCCCAGCCCGGACAGATGCGCCGCCGGAATCCGAACCCGGCCAACCCGGCCCGACCATGCAAGCGAATCAGTCATACCGATGTGCCGGGGCACGCCCTCGAATGCGACCCCGCGGTATCGCGGACTTCGTCGCAATGCGCAACGCCGATCCGCGCGACATCGTCGGCCCCCAGCCGGCGCAGCGCCCGGGGATCGGTCAAGAGGAAGGCGAACGGCACGATCCATACAATCCGCGATTGATAGCGGTCGTGGGCGCCGGAAATCATGCCGCAAATGGTGGCGTTGCCGATCAGGGCGAAGAACAGGAAGGCTCCCAGCACCGCCTCGGGCCGCCGGGCGCGCAGGTTCGCGCGCAGGCTGGCGAGCAGCCACCACAGCGACACCAGCGCCAGCGGCAGGTGGAGGAAGTTGACGACGAAGATGTGCAAGCCGTCGTGCTGCTGGCGCGCCGACAGATAGCCCGCGACCTGATTGGGCGTGTGGTTCACGAACGAGGAATGGACCGCGATCTGCACCGGCTGAAAACCATCGCCCGAACGCACCAGCACGAACTGCGCCACAGCCTGGACGATCAGATCGCCCGCCGCCTGGAAGGGATGGCGCTTCAAGGTTTCGCGCGCCAGGAACGCGTACTCTTCAGCCCCGCCGTGGAAGCGCCCGACTTTGTCGAACGGCGTGTTGCCGGTCCACAGGAAGGTGTCGGCGTTGGTCGGAATCTGATGCCGGTACGGGCACAGCTTCAGTTTTACGGTCGGGCAAAGCTCGTCGAGCGTCTTCACCGCGCTGCCGTTGGCGAGCAGACGCGCAGCGAAAAACACCGGCCCGGTGCGGCTGAAAAAGCGCTCGTGGGTCAGCTTGTAATTGGCCTGCATCACCAGCCCGAGGCCGAGCGCGAGGCAGATCAGTGGCACGATCACCTTCGGCCGCGGCAGGGTTATGCGCACGGCAGCAGCGATCCTGAGTGCGATCAGCAGTACCACCAGCCCCGCCGCCAATCCGAAGTGGGACGGATGCCCGGCGATGGCGAAGCTGCAGAGAACGCCGAGCACGATTGCCCGCACGATTCCGACGCGGTGGAAGGCCAGCGGATAGAGCGTCAGCACCAGCACCGGCGTCAGGAAATCGGGCTGAATCTGCCCGGCCACCCAGGCGAGACTCGTGAACACGGTGAGCAGCACCGCGATGGCAAGCATAGTGCGCAGCCTGGTCTGCGGCCGCACCGCGCGGGCAAATTCCACCATCGCCACGGCTGTGATGAAACACTGCAGCCACGCCACCCGCCACAGGTCAGCCTGCCCGCCGCCATAGCGCAGGAACAGCGAATAGACCGGCGAGCGCTCCGGCGCCCAGACCAGGGCAAAACCCTGAAACATGTAAGCGCCGGTATCGTAGAACAGCAGCGGAAAACCGTTCCAACAGTCGATGACGAGCAGCAGCGGCGTCACCACCGCGATGGCCGCCAGCTCGCCGGAGCGATGCGCGAGGGTGGGATGGAATCGCGTCGACGCACCGGCTTCGGCCGGCGCGCGGACCTGCACTGTCGATTCGCTCATCGCCCCCTCCAAGGACCCGGACAATGGCCCGCGGCTCCCCGGATCGCAAATCGCGAAATGTCTCGCGCGCAAGCCCGCCGCGAACGGTCCGGAAACGGTTGACTTAGAACTCTTAGAACCTATGCTCCCGGCGTGATTTTATCCCTCTTCGCATTGAGGACTTGAATGGCGGAAGACCCGCAGAAGCCGGCCGTGCGCCCGCTCTCCCCGTTCGTCACCATTTTCCGTTGGCCTGTCACCATGGCGACGTCGATCGTCCACCGTGCCACCGGCGTCGGACTGGCGGGAGGTTTGCTCGTGGTGGTGTGGTGGCTGATCGCCGTCTATTCGGGCGCCGACGAATACGACTTCTTCATCAGCACCGCCCAGACGACGCTCGGCCAGCTCTGCCTGTTCGGCTTCACCTGGGCGCTCGCCTTCCCCGCCGTCAACGGCGTCCGCCATCTCGCCTGGGACCTCGGCTACGGATTCGAGGTCAGGACCGCGAACACCACCGGCATCCTCTCGTTCGTCTTGAGTTTCGCGCTGGCGGCCGGCGTCTTCGCCCTCGCCTATACCGGTCACGGAGGCTACTTCCTATGAGCCTGGAAACGCCCCTGCATAAGGCCCAAGGCCTTGGTCCGTCGCATTCCGGCGTCGGCCATTTCTGGCGCCAACGCGTCTCGGCGGTGGCCCTGATCCCGCTGTCGGTGTGGTTCGCGATCAGCGTCATCGGCCTCGTCGGCGCCACCCGCGCGGAAGTGCTGTCGTTCTTCTTCAACCCGGTCAATGCGGTGCTGATGGCGGCGTTCGTGCTGATCGGCCTCTATCACATGGTGCTGGGCCTGCAGGAAGTGATCCTCGATTACGTCCCGCATGCCGGCTTCAAGTTTTTCCTGACGCTGGTGAACTACACCTTCGCCACCGTGCTCGCCGTGACTTCGATCTTCGTGCTCCTGCGCATCGTCGCAACCTGAGACCACCATGACCGCTTATCCCATCACCGATCACACCTTCGATGTCGTCGTCGTCGGGGCCGGCGGCGCCGGTTTGCGCGCGACCCTGGAATGCGCCCGCCTCGGCCTCAAAACCGCGTGCGTGACGAAGGTCTTCCCCACCCGCAGCCATACGGTCGCCGCCCAGGGCGGTGTCGCCGCCGCGCTCGGCAACATGGGCGAAGACGACTGGCGCTGGCACATGTACGACACGGTGAAGGGTTCCGACTGGCTCGGCGACCAGGACGCCATCGAATACCTGTGCCGCAACGCGCCGGAAGCGGTCTACGAACTCGAGCATTTCGGCGTGCCGTTCTCGCGCACCGAAGACGGCAAGATCTATCAGCGCGCCTTCGGCGGCATGACCAGCCATTTCGGCAAGGGCATCGCCCAGCGCACCTGCGCCGCCGCCGACCGCACCGGCCACGCCATGCTGCACACGCTGTACGGCCAGTGCGTCAAGCACGAGGTGAATTTCTTCGTCGAGTACTTCACGCTTGATCTGATCGTGGAAGACGGTGCCGTACGCGGCATCATGGCCTGGAAGCTCGATGACGGCACCCTCCACCGTTTCCGCGCCCACAAGGTGATCCTCGCCACCGGCGGCTACGGCCGCATCTATTTCACCTGCACCGGCGCCCACTCCCAGACCGGCGACGGCAATGCCATGGTGTTGCGCGCCGGCCTGCCGCTACAGGACATGGAATTCATCCAGTTCCACCCGACCGGCGTTTACGGCGTCGGCGTCTTGATCACCGAAGGCGTGCGCGGCGAAGGCGGCTATCTCACCAACGCCGAAGGCGAGCGCTTCATGGAGCGCTATGCCCCCAACGCGAAAGATCTGGCGTCGCGCGATGTGGTTTCACGCGCCATCACGGTGGAAGTGCGCGAGGGCCGCGGCGTCGGCGCGCGAAAAGATCACGCCCATCTGCATCTGTCGCATCTCGACCCCAAGATCATTCACGAACGCCTGCCCGGCATCGCCGAGAGCGCGCGGATTTTCGCCGGCGTCGATGTCACCAAACAGCCGATCCCGGTGCTGCCCACGGTCCACTACAATATGGGCGGCATTCCGACCAACTACATGGGCGAAGCGGTGACGCTGGCCGACGGCAATCCCGATGCGGTGATCCCCGGCCTGATGGCGGTGGGCGAAGCCGCCTGCGTCTCGGTGCATGGCGCCAACCGGTTGGGGTCCAACTCGCTGATCGATCTGGTGGTGTTCGGCAAAGCCGCCGGCATGCAGGCGCACAAATCC
>NZ_JBWZET010000270.1:0-2635 GCF_056722145.1 Rhizomicrobium sp.
GTATTAACGCGCGTAAAGTGCTGAAAGTACCGCACAGAATTTCGTGCGCGTCGTTGCAACCGTCTTGTCGAAAAAACCTGGGTCCCCTTCCCCTTCAGCCGCTACGCGGCTTCCGGCCGGGGATGACAGTTCTGGTTACGGCCCGACCGTGTAGCCGTCTTCGGGTTTCACCCAGACGACCGTCTGCGAATATTCCGGCTTGAGTTTGCCGTCGAGCGTCACCTGGGCAGTCAGCTTGTCGCCGACAGGAACGTAGGTGGTGCAGACTTCCTTGCCGAACATATCCTTGAAGGCGCCCGCGATCTTCGCCCGCAAAGCGGCGGCTTGGTCGTCGGGCAGCGCGGCGCCGTTGACGGTGAGGGTCGCGACATCAATGTCTTCCTTGCGCACCGGCCCGCACACCGCCTCGCCCTTCATGGTCACGGTCGATACCGTTTTCATCACCAGCACCGGATTGGGCGACAGCAGCACCTCGGCGGTGTTGAGGATCGCCCCGTCGCGCCGCAGCGAATAGCTCGACAGCGCGCCGCAGGTTTTCTTCTCCAGATTGGGTCGATAGCACTGGATTTTCCCGGCCAACCCCTCGGCGAGCGGATCGGCGTGCGCCGCCGCAAACGCAACCGCAAGCGCGGCAACCGCCATCACACAACGCATCTTAACCCCCTCTTCAGTTCGAACGTCAGCCACAGCGCCGCCGAGAACAGCAGCGCCGCCACCACCTGATGCAGCGCCGCCAGCGCCACCGGCACCTGCCACAGCAATGTGAAGACGCCCAGCGCCACCTGCGCCACGGTCACGCCCAGCACGGTATTGGCGGCGCGCCGGGCCATCGGCGCCGGGTGTTTTGTCCTCAGCCACGACCAGAAAAACCATGCGAACGCGGCGACGCCATAGGCGACCATGCGGTGATCGAACTGGGCAAGGCCCGGGTTCTCGAAGACGCTCAGCCAGCCGTCGCTGAAGGCGCGTTCCGGCACCAGCCGCCCGTCCATGTCGGGCCAGGTGTTGTACATCAGCCCGGCGTGCAGGCCGGCGACCAGCGCACCCAGCAGCATCTGAACGAACACCAGCCCTGTGAACCACCCGGCCAGCCGCGTCGCCTTGTCGGCCCGCGCCGTGCTGCGCCCGCGCAGGTATTCGAGTGCCACCCACAGGATGGCGCCGAGCAACGCCACCGCAACGCCGAGATGGATCGCCAGCCGGTATTGCGACACCGCGACTCGAATCTCAAGTCCGCTCTCGACCATCCACCAGCCGACGAAGCCTTGCAGCCCGCCCATCAGGAACAGCGCCAGCATCCGCCGCCAGTCTTTGCGCCCGATGGCGCCGGTCGCGGCGAACCACAGGAACGGCACCAGGAAAACGAAGCCGATGGCGCGGCCGAGGAAGCGGTGCGCCCACTCCCACCAGAAGATGCCCTTGAAGGCCTCCAGGGTCATGCCGGCGTTTTCGAGCCGGTATTGCGGGATTTGCTGATACTTGGCGAAAGCGGCTTGCCAATCGGCATGACTGAGCGGCGGCAGCGCGCCAATGATCGGGTCCCATTCCGTGATGGAAAGTCCTGAGCCGGTCAGCCGCGTCAGGCCGCCGACCGCCAGCATGGCGACGATCAGCGCCGCCACCGCCAGCAACCACAGCCCGACGGTGCGATCGTTCGACAAACGGGGAAAGCTCGTTGACGCAGCCGTGCTCATGACCAAGAGTGATAGGTGATCCGCCGCCGGGCGGTCAATTCACGTCTTGTGAAACCCGCATGAGCCCGCACCTCAAAAAGCTGATCGGAACGCTTATCGCCCTCGTCTGGCTGGTGATCTATTGCGGCCTGGCGATGGGCATCGGCGTCCGCCTCCTGCCCCACGCCGGGGCGCTGGTGCGCTTTCTCTATTACCTCCTCGCCGGCACCCTCTGGATCATCCCCATCGGCCTGATGCTGCCATGGATGCACCGCGACAGCAGGTAAAGAACACTGCAAATCAAAGAAGAGGCACGCGGAGGCGCGGAGAAATTTTCTTCGTGGAACGGGCAGCGGCTCCGCTCGCACGATATACTCCTCCGCGGCTCCGCGTGAGCTCTCTTTCAAACCGCCAGCCCGGATTTGACCCAGGAGGAAAGTTCAGGCTGCGTTCCGTGGTGCGGCGTGGCGGCGTTCGCGCAGGGTTTCGCCTTTCACCCGCCCGATATGATCCTGGAGCTGCCGCGTCGCGGTCGCAAAGGCGTCACGCAACGCCGTGCCGAGGTCGTCGAACGCCGGGCCGTCGCTCGAAGCCGCCTTGGCGGCGATTTCGCATCCAGGCAACGTCATGTCGATGGCGACGCGGAATTCCTTGACCTTGCGATGCTCGTGCTTGGGCGCTTCCACCGTGACGCGGCAGTTCTGGATACGTCCGAATTTGCGCCCCAGCTTGGCGGCGTATTTGTGCGCGGCGGCCTGCGCCGACACCGACGCGTCCATGTTGCGGAACACCACCGATACCGGCAGGCTGTTGCCCGAGACGGTCAGCACATGTCCGTTGGCAGCGCTGACCGGCCGCGCCGCCTTGAGCAGGATCACCGACAGCTTTTCCCATAGCGCATCGACGCCGAGCCCGGCGAGATTTTTCGGCACCTGATGGGCGAGCGTCGCACGCACCCGCGC
>NZ_JBWZET010000271.1:0-9932 GCF_056722145.1 Rhizomicrobium sp.
TGGGATTTCCTTGGCGTGCCCCCTCCGTCGCGCTGTGCACGCCACCTTACGGGCTTGGTGCGGCACCCAGAGTTCGTAACGCGGGGGAGGAAAGCTAGAGTTTGAACATCCGGAACGGGGCCAGCAGAGCCTGGCCGGCGAGGCCGACGGGGCTGTCGTCGTCGCCGCGATGGGCGTGAAGATCGGCGACGATCTCGAGGATCGCTTCCTTGATCGCCGCCGGGACGGCCGCGACATCGCCATAGCCGGCGGTGAACGAAACCTGCAGGCAATCGCGGCGCCTGAGCGAAACCGGGCGAGCGGTGAAAATCACGCGGCCGGGCGCAGAGGCGGGATCGACGCTGAAATCGGTCGGCGCCAGCACGGTGCGGATGCCGGCGACATCGATGGTCGCCACCTCTTCGACGCTGAGCAGCGGCGGCAGCGGCAATTCCACCATATCGTCGTGCGGCCAGTCATCGAGACTGAGGCGCCACGACTGGGTGATGAAAGCGCGTCCCGTATGCCATTCGGCGCGCGCCCGCGCGGCGGTGATGAGGGTTGCGACCAGCGCATCCTCGTCGGCGGTATCGAGCTTCAAATGCGCCGTGGCATCGGCGAGGCTGACCGGTTCGGCGGCGGGTGGAGCAAGGAGTTGGAGGGACATGGGGGGCTCCAAAAAATTGCGAATAGCGAGTAGCGAGTAGGGAGTAGGGAGTAGGGAGTAGGGAGTAGCGAGTAGGGAGTAGCGAACTTCGAGCGGGGAATTGCCCCTATTCGCCATTCGCTACTTCGCTATTCGCCTCCTTCAACTCGCCGCGAACTTCAAGAGCTTGATGGCTTCGAAGTTCTGGACGCCGCCGCCGACGCGCTTGGTGGTGTAGAATAGCACGTAGGGCTTGGCGGAGTAGGGATCGCGCAGCACGCGGACACCGATGCGATCGACGATGAGATAGCCGCGCTTGAAATCGCCGAACGCGATGCCATAGGCGCCCGAGGCGATGTCGGGCATGTCTTCGGCCTCGGCGACGGGATAACCGAGCAGCGTCGGCGGCTGGCCCGCAGTGGCGCCGGGCTGCCAGATGTAGTTGTTCTGGCCGTCCTTGAACTTGCGGATGACGCTTTCGGTCTTGCGATTCATCACCCAGCTGGCGTTGGCGCGATAGGACTGCTTGGGCGCATAAGCGAGCGTGATGAGAATGTCGGTCGGCGTCGTCGCCGGGAAGGCGGCGTCGGTGCCGGTGGCGATGTACCCGAGATTGCCCCACGCCCACGACGCATCGGCAATTTTGGTCTCGGTGAGGAAGCCTTTCGGCGCCGAGGTGCCGTTGCCGGAGACGAAGGCGGCGCCTTCCTGCTCGGCGAACACGGTCTGCACCTCGTCGGCGAGCCAGGTTTCGAGATCGACCTGGCTGTCGTCGAGCAGCGTCTGGGTCGCCGCCGGCATGGCGTAGAGTTCCATGGTCGGAAAATCAATCGCCGCCAGGGTCGGCGTGTTGGTGGCGGTGGAAATCGCGGTAGTCTCGGTGGCGAGCCAGCCCGAGGCGGCGCCCGTGGTGGTGATGGGCTTCCTATAAATATTGCCGCCGATCTGGCGCACGGTGGCGAGCGCGCGCATCGGCGACACCTTCTGCAGCACGCGATCGATGGTCTGTTCGATCTCGAGCGGCACGGTGTAGCCGCCGTCGGGATTCGAACCGGCGCTCATCGCTTTCAGTTCGATCAGGCCGGAGGCGTCGCCGGCGCGGACATAGCGCTCGAACGCCATCTTCTGCTCGCGGGCCTGCGGCGCCGCTTTTTTCTCGCCGCCGACGATCGGCCGGCTGGCCGCGAGCTGCAGGTCGTCGAGCACGCGCTTGTGCTCGTCCAGCGCACGGTTGATGCGATCGACCTTTTCCTCGGTGACGACGTCGGCGGAGCGGGTTTCAAGCTCGGCGAGGCGTTCGTCATTGGCCTGCTTAAAGGCGTCGAAGGCGGCGAGGAAATCGTCGAACGCGTTCTTGATGTCGGGGGTGATGGCTTTGGTTTCAAGATCCATGAGGGGTCTCCAAGGGGGTGAATAGTGAGTAGGGAGTTGGAAAAGTGAGTGAGCGTGCGTAGCTCATTTACTATTCACTACTCCCTACTCACTTGGTGCACCGACGGCCGTGACCGCGGAACCGGCGAGCAGCGGGAAGGTCACGACCGAAATTTCCCAAAGCTCGATTTCATTGAGCAGGCGATGGCCGCCGCTGCGCGTCGCGCGCACGGTGCGAAAACCGATGGAAAGGCCGCTGAGCGCGCCCTCGGCGAACAGCGCCATCACCTCGCGGGCGCGCTGCACGTCGAGCACCAGGCGGCCGCGGACATAAAGCCCGCGCGCGTCTTCCTTGATCTCGTCCCAGACGCCGAGCGGCTCGACCGGCAGATGCTGATAGAGCATGCGCACCTTGGCGGGCGGGCGGCGCCGCAGCGTCGCGGCAAAGGCACCGTGCTGGACGATATCGCCGCCGCCATCGGGCACGTCGAACAGCGAGGCATAGCCTTCGAATTCGCCGGCGCCGAGACCGTGCAGGCGTGCGGGAGCAATCCGACGGCTGAGCGGCCGGCGGGCGGATTGGATGTGGGGCATGGGGGAAAAGCGAATAGCGAGTAGCGAATAGCGAATAGGGGTTCGATCCTGTTTTTCCCTATTCGCTATTCGCCATTCCCTATTCGCTCCTTTCGTTCTGTTTGCGGTCCAGCTTGGTCTCGATGCGGTCGAGGCTGGCGCGGATGGTGGCGATCTGGCTTTCGAGCACGGCAACACGCGCCATCGCGTTCTGGTCGGCGGCGCTGGTGCGCTCGAGGCTGGCGATGCGCTCGGCCGCCGATCCGGCCCAGAACAAGGCTCCGGCGGTCTGCAACAAAAAGGCCGCCACGAGGGCGGTCGGCAGGCGTTTGTCCAGCATCGGCTGGACGATTTCGGTCAGGGTCATGGTGCCTCTCTTGATAGCAACATGGTGGAGACCCGGGCGGGCCGGGCGCGGCACGCGGGCGGGGGAGACGCGCGGCATCGACAGCCGCGTCCCGGGTCTCCGTCTCGGAAGTCAGGTCAGAGTGTCTTGGGATAGTCGATGCAGATTTGCAGCGCGTCACGCAGCGCGGCGGTTGTCCGCGCCAGATCGCGGCGGGCGATGCCCTCGCAAAGCGCCGGGATGTTGTTGAGATAAACCCACGGCGAGGCCAGCCCGCCCTGAATCGACAGATAGACCGGCGTCTTGTCCTCGATCAGGGCGGCAATGAACTTGATCAGCGGCATCCAGGTGAGGCGGTCGTGCGAACCGACCAGCTCGAACTCGACGCCGTTCTGCAAACCATCGGGCGCCGGACCTTCGCGCAGGAAGATCAGGATTTCCGATTTGTCCGGCCGCCACTCCTCGGGCAAGCCGAGATGGCGCCAGCCACAATGATAGGTGCGGCAGACCTCCCAGCGCGTCTCGTACACGGCGCAGCCGTGGGGCGCACGGCAATGCGGACATTGCTGGCCCGAGGCTTTGCGCAGCGGCCCGAGATCGAACGTCAGCGCCTCGCAGCACACCGAACATTCGCCGCAACTGGTTGAGGAAAGAGACATCGCACTTCCTTAGCGCGAGAGGGGGGACATTCACAACACATCCCCGCCTTCGACCGGCGAGTAACCGGCGGCGGCGCGGCGTTCGTTGAGGGTGAGGAAGGTTGCGCGCGTCAGCCGGTCCCACACCGCCTCGCGTTCCAGCGCCAGGGCATCGACGGCGTCGGCGTCGTAGCCGATACGAAGATTGTCGCCGAACCGCGGCGCCAGCCAGCCGGTCAAGGCACGGGCGGTTCTGGCGACCAGCGGCAACACGCTGTGGCGCCAGAACACCAGATTGGCCTCGCGATAATTGGCATAGGTGTTGTCGCCGGGAATGCCGAGCAGCATCGGCGGCACCCCGAAGGCGAGTGCGATCTCGCGGGCGGCAACGGCGCGCGAATTGGCGAAATCGAGCTCCGAGGGCGTGTAGCTCATGCTCCTCCATTCCAGGCCGCCTTCCAGCACCATCGGCCGGCCGGCATTGGCGGCGCCAGAATAGGAGTCTTCCAGCTCGCGCTTCAAGCGGCCGAACTGCTCGTCGGTCAGGCTGCCGCCATCGGGGCCTTTATAGACCAGCGCCCCCGACGGGCGCGCCGCATTGTCGAGCAATGCCTTGACCCAGGCGGCGCCGGCATTGTGGACATCGAGCGCGGTGCCGGCGGCCGAAATCGGCGACAGGCCGTAATGATCGTCGAGCGGATGAAACAGGCGGGCGTGCAGCACCGGCATGAAGCCCGACTCCTCGCGCCCGATGCGGGTGGTGCGGCCGTCAACCTTGTAGTCGTAGGCAACCGGCCAGCCGCGGCCATCGGCGACCACCGCCACCCGGTCGGGCCTCAGCACATACAGCTCGCGCACCCCGCCCGAGGCACTGACCGCCTCGAGATAGGCATCGCCGGCGCATTGCAGGAAGGCGTACCAGCGCTCGAACAGCGACGAGCCCTCCTCCTCCGGATTGGGACGGGTGAGGAGGCTGAGCAGGGGATGGTTTTCCACCTCCTTGCGGCCGTCATAAATCAGCCACGGCACCGAGGCGGCGCCTTCGGCGATCATCCGGACGCAGCGGTAGGCGACGGCGTTCTTGAGCACGCCTTCGCGCGCGGCGCCGAGGAAATCACGCCCCGACCAGCGCGGCGCGCCCATCAGCGACAGCGCGATCAGCGGCGGCGCCGCCTTGGATTCACGAGCCGGACTGGTCCGGCGCTTCAGAAGCTCGAACATAGGGTTTCTCTCGCGTTAATGCGGTTGATACGGCTTCGGATACGTTTCGCGAGCGCGCATACCGCCGGTTAACCGGGGGACGGCAGAATGGCCCGCCTCAGGGGTACGGCATGCGCAACGGCGTCTATCGAGCGTGGATCAAAGGGCCGAACGGCAGCGCCACGGGCATCGTGGTGCTGAAGGACGGCGATCTTTTCGCCGCCGATCCGCGCTTTGCTTTCAATGGCCACTACAGCGAACTGGGCGGCCGCCTGACCGCGGCGATTGCCGTTACGCGGCTGTACCACGATCTGCCGGCCGGGCATCTGCCCGATCTCGAATTCTTCCGTCTTCGCATCGAAGGCGCCGCCGGACGCGAATTCGCCCAGACCATCGCCACCATCGACGAAGTTCCCGACTTCCCGCTGTCGATCGAGTGCGCCTTCCTCAGCGAGGCCTGATGCGCGACGGAGTCTACAAGGTCATCCTCGAAGGCGGCGGTATCAAAGGCTTCATGGTCGGCACGCTGGCGAACGGACGCGTCACCGGCTGCGACCAGACCCATCACGTCACCGGCTATGTCAAAAGCGACGGCAATCGCCACAAAGGCGAAATGACGATGCGGCGCCATGCCCACAACGACGGCTTCGTCGAGATCGCCAACATGGACGTAATCGATGTCACCTTCCAGGGCATCTGCGGCGCCTCGTTCGGCGAGTTCGACGCCCGCATCATCGGCCGCCCCGAGCTGCCGGTAAAAGCGACGTTCCAGTGGCTGTGCGGGTTGTGACATCGCTGAAGCCCCCTTCCCACGCTTGGCGTGGACTTCCCCCACGGTCTGCGTGCGGGTGACAAAAACTGCTCGCCCGCGGGGGCAGTAAAATCATCCCACGCTCCTCACCTTCGGTTTGGCCCGTTTGATCGGGAAGAGGTGCGCCAGGGCCCACACCAGCGCGTCCATGCGGTCGGGGCTTTTGCCGCCGCCATCGTAGCTCACCATTTGATCCTCCAGTTCGGCCAAGGCGCCGACGTGATGGATGCGGCCCTGCTCGTACAGCGCAGCGGCGGGCATCGCCCGGGTGCGCTTGTCACGAACCGCATGCACCAGTTTCACCGGCGCATTGGGCAAGGCATCGACCAGAACCTGCCGCACCATGTCGCCGCCCTGATTGGCTTCGGCGACGATCTCGTCGGCCTTGCAGTCTCCGAAGGCCGCGGCCACCGCCGCCGCCCAGCCCGCCGCCGTGAGGCCGGCGACGGAGCGATCGGCCGTGACGTAGCCGTCGCCGGCATCATCGATCCCGGCGACAATAATGCCGCATTCGTCTCCGGCAACGCTGGCCGGCGGATCGACCGCGACCACGACGCGCTGCAAGATCGGCGACACGCGCACGCGCGCGCGTTCGATCCAGTCGCGCTTCCATAGCGCCGCGTCGTTGTCCTCGATCAACTCGGCGTCCAGCTCCTGGCGGCCGAGACGGGTGCCGGCGTAGCGCAGCTCGAGCCCGGCGAGAAAGGGCGCGGCCAGATTGGCGGCATTGGCGGCGGTCGAGGAACGGGTCTCAACCACATCGGGCAGCGCCAACAAATCCTTCAAGGGTGCGATGTTGCGCGGCGTGGTGGTGATCAGCATGCGCGGGTCGTCGCCGAGGCGCAGCGCCATCAACACCATGTCGAGACTCTCCTGCGGCGCCGACCATTTGCAGAACTCGTCGGCCCAGACGCAGTCGAACTGGTGACCGCGCACCGCATCAGGCTCTTCCGCACTGACGACATCGGCCATCGCGCCGTTGGCCCACAGCACACGATGGTTGGACGTCTCGAACGTCGCCTCGGAAACCGCCAGCAGACCGGATTCACCTTCGATCATGACGCTGCGGGCATCGTGCCAGGTGGCGCCGATAAGACCAATCCGGCGCATCGAACCGCGACGAACGCCTTCGGCGATCCATTCGGCACCGGCCCGTGTTTTGCCCGAGCCGCGGCCGCCGAGGAACAGCCAGATCCGCCAGTCGCCCGGCGGTGGCCTTTGCTCGGTACGTGCCCATACCGGCCACGATTCAAGAAGAAGCCTCGCCTCCTCCATCGTCAAATCCGACAGCTTTTGTTTCAGGCGCTTGAGATTCAGCAGCGGTAATGAGGCGATCGATCCGTTCTTCAAGCTTGTGCAAAGCATCGTCATGTCGGGCGACCGCCTCTTGGTCGTGACGGAGCGCGCGCTGCTCATGCACCTCAAAAAGGTGCGTCAGCGTGCGTTCGATCCGCACCAGGGACTGAACGTTGAGGGCGCGAAGGGAGGCCTGATCGACATCAGGCGTGGCGGGGCTGTTTTCGATCTGCTGTAGCTGCCGCCGCAGTTCTCGCATCAGAGAGTCCACGACTTCATCCTTCCAAACATCATCGATAGGGGGCGGGGTACCCACGCGAATGTCAGCGAGCGGGCGCTGACCCGGCGCAGGTTCGGGGATCATTGGCATCTGGATTACTTTTGTGGGGATGTAATGGAAATGGGGAAACCTCCCGCATTCTTCAAGGGGAGTTTTCAATTTTTTTCGCGGCTGCGACACGAGACTGATTCATTTCGATTCGTCAAAGCTCTGGTTTCGCTGATGCGGGCAACACGCGCCGCCAAAGCCTCAGAACGACTCGCAACAGAGTGTTTGCGGACGAAAATTTTTTTGAACCGCCCCTCTGCGGCACCCGCGCGAAGCCCACACCGACCGGCGGTGTGCTATGAAAGCGAGGTGCTGAACGAGGGGGCGGGGCATGCGTAGCTTTGCGGGTGCGATTGCGGCATTGGTATTGAGCGCCGTGGCGGCGGGCGCCTCCGGGCCGCTGTTCCCCGAAGGCGGCGGCGCCAGCAATCCCGAGGCCTTGCGCCTGTTTGCCGAGGCGGTGCACGGCGCCAAATCGGTCTGCTTCATCACCACCGCCAGCCCCGAACACAATCCCGGCGGCAAATGGCTGGAGCCTTACGGGCTGCATCCCGACGCCATCCTGGTCACCAAGGATAATGCCGATTCCCAGGACATCGCCGACCGGCTGGCGGCCTGCGACGGCTTCTATTTCGACGGCGGCCTGCCGGCGCGCCTGTCCGACGCCTTCCTGAAGAACGGCCACGACACCCTGGCGCTTGCCACCATCCGCCGCCGCAACAAGGCCGGCCTCGCCATCGGCGGCGCCAGCGCCGGGGCCATGATCATGGGCCAATCGACCATGTGCGCCTGCGGCATGACGGTCGGCGTCCGCGCCCTGACCGGCGAAGCGGTGCCGGTCACCCCCGCCTTCGGCTTCGTGCCGGTGGCGTTCGACGCCCACGCCATCAAGCAGAACCTCTACAACCGCGAACTCTTCGTCATGCTGCAGCAGCATTGGTCGCGGCTGGTGGCGCTCGACGAGGGCGCGGCGCTGATGATCCCGGGCGACGGCTCGCCCTGGCGCGTCATCGGCGACAAGCCAGTCGCCCTGATCGTGGCACCCAAGGATTTCGCGACGCCCGCCACCTTCGACATCTCGTTCCTGCATCAGGACGACACCATCGATCCGGTGCATTTCGAAGCCGTCACCGCCGGCCGCAAGCCGCTACCGCATCCCAATTGGGGCTGGGTGGCCGAAAACCTGCAAGTGGCGCCGCGCGCCCTGGGCGGCATGGCGTCCGCCATCGCCAACGGCTCCGCCGACGTGACCTATTGGGACGCCTTCTGGTTCCCCGACAATCCGGTGCGCCTGCACCTCAAATGGACCGACAGCTCGGCCGCGTTCGAAGGCCAGCGCGTCACCGACAAGAGTGCAACGCTCCTCACCCATCTGGCGCTGACGCTCGATCGGCCCGGACGCGCCGCCTATCGCGTCGCAGTGACGGTGCCCTACGAGAACCGCTTTGCCGATCGCGACTGGCACATTCCGGCCGTCGACGGGCCGAAAACCTGCCAGATGGATTCACCCACCCCGTTCGCCCCGCCCGGCCTCACCGTCTATGACCGCGAGGCGGTAAAAGCCGCCCTCGGCCACGCGCTGGTGATCAACGCGCTGCCCGGGCCCCGGCCGATGCACATTATCGCGGGCTCGATCTGGATGAGCGGCGCCGGCGCCTGCGGCAGCAAGGGCGATAGCGTCGATACCCGTCTCGCCGACCGGCTCAAGACCCTGACCGGCGGCGACCGCGACAAGCCGATCATTTTCTATTGCGCCCACGCGGCGTGCTGGTGGTCCTACAATGCCGCCGAGCGCGCGCTCGGCCTCGGCTATCGCAAGGTCGGCTGGTATCGCGGCGGCCTGGTCGACTGGGCCAATTTCGACGACCCGACCGAGACGAGCTTCGACGATCAGTGGTGAGTTACGAGGGGGACCGATCCGGCAACGGATCAATCCCCCCTCCGCCTCGCGGAAAGGCTCGGCACCTCCGCCGCTGTTTCGGCAGCCGTCATGATTTGAGCAGCGCAGGGCAGGAAAGAGTTTAGTTTTCCGGATGCGGGCAGCCGGGATGGCCGCCATTCATACGGCCGCCTTCGGGACGGGGATGGGCGGCGCGCCACGCTTCAGCCTCGGCCTTCAATTCCTTCTGCTTGGCGGGCGTCAGCGCATTCCAGCGTTGGGTCAGGCCGGCGAAATAGGCCTTGCGCTGGTCCTCGCTCATCGCCCGGAACTTGTCGCGCTGCATCTCGCGCAGCATCTGGATGTCGACCGCGCCGGAATCGGCCTGGGCCTTCATGTCGGCGAACATCATCAGCCGCTGTTCCGGCGAGATCATCGCAAAACCGGGCCGCGGCGGGCATTTGTCGGCC
This sequence comes from Rhizomicrobium sp., assembly GCF_056722145.1. NCBI lineage: Bacteria > Pseudomonadati > Pseudomonadota > Alphaproteobacteria > Micropepsales > Micropepsaceae > Rhizomicrobium > Rhizomicrobium sp. The sequence goes on from NZ_JBWZET010000271.1 coordinate 9,538, forward strand.
GGATCGGCGGCAAGCGCGGCACTGAGCGACAGAACGGCAACAAAGGCGAGAGCAAGCGAACGGGTCTGCACGGCATCCTCCGGGTGGTTTGCGGTTGAACGCGGCACAGGGGCGGGTTCCGTCGCGGGGCGCCGGTCTCAGGGGAGCCCGCCTCAGGGGCGCCGGTCTCAGGAGAATCTGTCTTCGGCGGCGACCTGGCGCAGGGTGGCGAGGTCGAGTTTGACCATGCCCATCATCGCGGTCATCGCCTTTTCAGAGCCGGTGATGACGCCGATGTCCTCAGGCACGATCTGCCACGACAGGCCGAAGCGGTCGGTCAGCCAGCCGCACGCCACCTCCTTGCCGCCGTCGGTGAGCTTCGACCAATAGCGGTCGATCTCGTTCTGGTCCCGGCA
>NZ_JBWZET010000272.1:0-6027 GCF_056722145.1 Rhizomicrobium sp.
GGCCCCGTAGCGACTGGGCGCAGCCCTTGCCCACGTCGCCGAAGCCGAACACCACGGCCACCTTGCCGGCGATCATCACGTCGGTGGCCCGGAAGATGCCGTCCACCAGGGAATGACGGCAGCCGTAGAGGTTGTCGAACTTCGACTTGGTGACGCTGTCATTGACGTTGATTGCCGGGAACGGGAGCTTGCCGTCCTTGGCGATCTGGTAAAGGCGGTGGACGCCGGTGGTGGTTTCCTCGGAGACGCCCTTGATGTGGGCGACGGACATGGTGAGGTAGCCCGGCTTCTTCTTGAGGAACGCGGTCAGCGCGCGGCAGAACTCGATCTCCTCGGCGTTCGAGGGTTCGAACAGCGGTTCGCCGGCCTCGACGCGGGCGCCCCACAGCGCGAACATGGTGGCGTCGCCACCGTCGTCGAGGATCATGTTGGCGGTGTGGTCGCCCCAGTCGAAGATGCTGCCGACATAGTCCCAGTAGTCGGCGAGGCTTTCACCCTTGACCGCGAACACCGGGATGCCCGCGGCGGCGATGGCGGCGGCGGCGTGGTCCTGCGTCGAGAAGATGTTGCAGGTGGCCCAGCGGACCTCGGCACCAAGCGCAACCAGCGTCTCGATCAGCACCGCCGTCTGAATCGTCATGTGCAGCGAGCCGGTGACGCGGGCGCCCTTCAGCGGCTGCGACGCGCCGAATTCCTCACGCAGCGCCATCAGGCCGGGCATCTCGGTTTCGGCGATGCGGATCTCGGCGCGGCCGAACTCTGCGAGGCCGATATCGGCGATGACGTAGTCTCGATCAGCAACAGTGGCCACGGGGCGTTCACTCCAATTGGAGCACCCCGACCGGTTCGGTTGGGGCGCGGTATGCACCGGCCCCTAGCCGTTAACGGGCTCCGAATCAAATATAAAGATTTCTTTATATGATTGGCGTGTCAGTGATCTGCAGCATAGGCGATCTGGGGGCTGTCGCCGTGGAGCAGCTCGTCTGCCGCCGCCAGCAGCGGCGCTTCGCCTTGCGCTTCGGCAAGCATGCGCGTGGCCTGCTTGAGCTCATGGCAGCCGAGCCACGGATGGCCATTGCCATAGGCATTGGCCATCGTGGTGCTGATGCGGTCGAGTTCGCGATCGGCCCCGCGCGGACCGAAGCGCGCGACGAGATCGCTGCGCAGCGTTCTGGTTGCGGCGTTGAGCTCGGCCATGTGGCCGGCTTCGAATGCCTGGAAATCGGCCTGGAAGTTGTCTTCGCCGGTGCGGCAGCGCAATCCGGTGACCATCAGCATGATATCGAGGCGGCGCAGCTTTTCGGCTTCGGGAAAGCCGGTTTCGTGAGCGCCTGCGGGCATGGCCCAGGTCAGTGATGTGGCAGCAACGAGGGTCGCAACCCGTAGCAGCGTGTTCATGTGCAGTCTCCCTGGCGCGATTTACCGGATCGCGCCAGGAGACGCTCTCACGCCGCCGTTAGGCAGGGATTGCGGGTTCTCGTTACCTGAAATTAACCATCGAATGCCGCGGAGCCTCTGGCGCGGCGGCGTCCGGGCGGCTACGGATCGGGGCAGCGGACGCCAGATGCCGCGCGACTTCAAAAAAACCAAGCAAGGAGAAAGACATGTCCATTTCCGTTGGCGACAAGCTGCCCGACGTGAAGCTGAGCAAGGCGACCGAGAACGGCCCCGAAGGCGTGGCCGCAGGCGAATATTTTGCCGGCAAGAAAGTTGTGCTGTTCTCGGTTCCCGGCGCCTTCACGCCGACCTGTTCGGCCAAGCACCTGCCGGGCTACGTGCAGAACGCCGCCGCGCTGAAGGCCAAGGGCGTCGACGAGATCGTCTGCACCGCCGTCAACGACGGCTTCGTGATGGGCGCCTGGGGCAAGGCTGCGGGCTCGCCCGAGATCACCATGCTGGGCGACGGCACCGGCGCGTTCGCCGAGGCGCTGGGGCTGACGCTGGACCTTTCGGGCGCCGGCATCGGCAAGCGCGGGCAGCGCTTCGCGATGGTGGTGAACGACGGCACCGTGGAGCAATTGTTCGTCGAGGCACCGGGCGAGTTCAAGGTGAGCGCCGCCGAACACGTGCTCGAGAACCTGTAACCGGAATGTGGGGGCAACTGGCGATCAAGGCGCTCGTTTCGGGAGCTTTGATCGCCGTGTCTTCCGAAATCGCCCGGCGCAGTCCGGGTTGGGGCGGGCTGGTGGCGGCCTTGCCGTTGACCAGCCTGCTGGCGCTGGCCTGGCTGTGGCGCGACACGCACGACCCGGCGCGCGCGGCAGACTTCATCGCGGGAACGGCGCTTTACGTCGCGGCAGCACTGCCCGCGTTCGCGCTGATCGCGCTCCTTCTGCGGCGGGGCACGGGGGTCGGCCTCAGCATTGCTGCTGGAGCGGTGCTAGCAGTGGCGGGGACTTATGCGATGATCTTTGCCGGTCGGCGTTGGGGCTGGCCGGTTTGAACAGCCGTCAGTACCCCATCAGCCCAAGCACTTCCTTGCGGCTGCGCGGGTCGTCGAGGAAGCAGCCCATCAGCCGGCTGGTGATCATGCCGACGCCGGGGGTACGGACGCCGCGGCCGGTCATGCAGCCGTGCTGCGCCTCGATGACGACGGCGACGCCGTGGGGCTTGAGGTTGTCCCAGATGCACTGGGCGACTTCTGCCGTAAGACGCTCCTGGATCTGCAGGCGCCGCGCATAGGCGTGCAGCACGCGCGCGAGCTTGGAGATGCCGACCACACGATTGCGCGGCATGTAGGCGATGGCGGCCTTGCCGGTGATCGGCGCCATGTGGTGTTCGCAGTGCGACTGGAACGGGATGTCCTTGAGCAGCACGACTTCGTCATAGCCCCCGACTTCCTCGAACTGGCGCGAAAGGTGGTGCGCCGGATCCTCGCCATAGCCCTGGCAGTACTCGCGCCAGGCGCGGGCGACCCGCTTGGGGGTATCGAGCAGGCCTTCGCGCGCCGGATCGTCACCCGACCAGCGGATCAGCGTGCGGATCGCTTCCTGGACATGTTCGGGCACGGCGACTTTGCCGTCTTCCCCCACGGTTTCGGCGTATTCGTCGTGATCGTCATGTCCGCATCCGGCCATCGTCGCATTCTCCTTCAGCTCGGCCTCCGCAGCAGCCCGCCGCGTCGGAACAGTCCACGTCGCCGCGCCATCGGCTCGAAGATCTCCTCGGGCCTTTCGGCGTCGAGCAGCGCGGTATCGGCAATCGCTTTCTCCGCATCGGTCAACGGGCGCAAGGCAAAAGGTTCCAGATACTTGCCCATTCGCGGCAGTGATTCGATCAGTTCGGCCATGCCCATGCCTTTGGCGAGGCAGGCGGAAACGGCAGCTTCGTCGTGCCCGGTATGCTCTGCCAGCAGGCGGTGGCGGAGCGACGTGATCGCAGGCACGATGTGGCCGTTGCCGGGACGGGCGGCATCCATGTAGACGTCGCATTCGCTGTCGAGACCCATCGAGCGGTTGTTCATGTTGGCCGAACCAATGCGCAGAATCTCGTCGTCGACGATCATCAGCTTGGCGTGGACGTAAATCGGCGTGCCGCCGGCGGTGCGCGGAATGAACACCTTGAATCGGTCGGAACCGTCATACCCTTCAAGGGCATGCAAAAGGCGAACCCGGGCGGTATCCATCGCCTGCTGCTGTAGCCAGCCATCGGCATTGAGCGGATTGATCAGCACGATCTCGGGCGGATCCGGCGCGTGCAGTCGCGCGGCGATCGCTTCGGCTATGCGACGGGAGGCGAAGTACTGGCTTTCGGCGTAGATGAAGCGGCGCGCGCGCGCGATATGCTCGACAAACAGTGCCTCGATCTCGCGCACCTCGCTGAAATTGCGCCAGGCAGCGCGGGTTCGGGCGATACCGAGCTCGACGTCGGCGAATTCGGCGCGCAAGCGAACAGGCCAGGCGGTTTCGGTCTGGGGCGCGCAAGGCGGAATGACCTCACCCCCCGATTGCCGCCAGCGCAGGCGACCCAACTCGCCCAATGACGCAGCCGCGGCACCCTCCACCAGCATCGAAACGTCGTGCCATGGCTGGTAGAGCCGGGTGCCATAGGGGCGGCGGCGGCGCGGATCGTCATCGATGTGCTGCGGTGTGTCCCAGCGATCCGACGTCATGTCGATGCCGCCGCAGGCCGCGAAATTGTCGTCGATCACCACCAGCTTCTGGTGGTGGCTGCAACCCAGCGGGTGCGCAGCATCGAAGCGGAAATCGATGCCGTCGGCCCACCACCAGCGTACCAGGTCGAGGATCATGGTCCCGCGGAACACGAATTTCAGCGCGCCGAAGTTCCACTTCAGCACCTTGATCCGCAAGGCGGGCCGCCGCTTGCACAGCCAGATCACGAACGCCCCCAGCCGCGCCGGAAACCGCGAGCGAAGCGGCAGGTTCCACCAGCGCCGGCCACCACCGAGACGGATGCGCGTGTCGAAATCCCAACCGACCATCATGATCCGCTGCCGTGCGCGCAGCATGGCATCCTGCATCAGATCGAAATAGGCGGCAGCATCGATGACGACATGGGCGCGGGTGGCGCGAGCATAGCGCCATGTAGTCTTGGCTACTCCGCGATCCGGATTTTCGGTCGGTTCGTCGGCCGATTGCGGCGTATTTTCGGGCGAGATGGTCATGCGCTCCAGATTTCACCCCTTGCCCGAGGGCAAATCTGGCGAAGAACGCGAAAAACGCAAGATGGAGAAGAAACTGCCCGCCTCGCAGTCCCGCGGAGCATCGCGCCTGGCGCATTGCCTCGTGGAAACAACGCATGGCCAAGGCGCCTCTGTTGCTCAAATGCGGCGGGACCATGGTCACTTGCGAAACATATAGATCGAGTGGTTGCTCAACCACTTGCGACCGCCTGCTCGGATGATTGCCAAACGAAAGCGACCCGGCTGCCAACCGCAACCGGGCCGTTTTCATATGGCCTTTAGCCAGTGCTATGCAGCTTGGCGCACAACATCCCAGCTAGCGACCCATCGCGCCTTGATCCATGCCGGTCCGTGAAACGTCATCCGCTTCACGGACCGGGCACAGTCGCTTTAGCTCACACCGCTTCGGCGTGCTTCTTGAACATCGCGTTGACGTCGCCTGAGGTAATCGCGCGCTGCTTGTTGCTCTGGCCTTCCGGCGCGGCACCACCAGCCGACTTGACCGTGGTATCGACCCCGTTGGCTGCCGCCTTGGCGCGCAGGGCCTTCACGGTCAGTTGGTCCTTGGGAATCTTGCCGAACATGTCGAAGCGATAGAGCTTCATCGCATTGAGGTGGGTGACCTTGTCGATCAGCTCGTCCGAAAGCTGGCTGACCGAGCGCCACAGCACCTCGGGTGCATCCGGCCACGGCGCGTCGGAATGCGGGTAATCGACTTCGTAGCAGACGCGATCCTCACCGACGAGGTCGAGGTTGCGGCAGCCATAGGCATCGTCGATGAAGCACGAATAGAAGTGCTCGGCGAAGACCTGCGAGGGCTTCTTGCCCTTGAGGTAGGATTGCGAGTGCGTCCACGCCGTATGCTGCATGTTCGCATAGTCGGCGCGTTCCAGCAGGTAAGGAATCCAGCCGATGCCCGATTCCGACATCGCGATCTTGAGCGGATAGCGGTGCAGCGCCTCAAGATGGAGCCAGTCGGCCAGGCCGATCGAAACCGACATCGGCATCGTCGTGATCCACGCCTCGATCGGCGATTCGTCCGAGGCATGCGGTGAGGCATTGCCGGCGCCGATGTGGAGGTTGATGGTCATGTCGGTGTCGGCGATGGCCTTCCACATCGGTTCCCAATGCGAATTGTGGACCGACGGCAGGCCGCGCTTGGTGGGGTTCTCGTTGAACGAGACCGAGGTGGCGCCCATCTTGGCCAAACGGTGGATTTCCGTGACGGTGGCGTCGATATCCCAGGCGGGCAGGATGCCGTTCATGATGAAGCGGCCGGGGTGGGCCTGGCACCATTCGTACCAGTGATAGTCGTTGTAGCCCTGGACGTGCTGGGCGGCATAGGTCTTGTCGGGGGCGTTGACGAACATCAGGCCATCGAGGCC
>NZ_JBWZET010000273.1:0-2231 GCF_056722145.1 Rhizomicrobium sp.
GCCAAGGCAGGCGCACGCTATGACAATTTCGTCGCAGTGCTTGGCCGCCGGCTCAATCAGGGACCAAAACTGCGGCAGGAGATCCCGGAGGATGTGAAGTCACCGGGAGATCAAGACCGGCATCCGCTGTGACGCCATCGCATCATAGCGTTCGCCGTTGAAATTACCTCTGCTCCAAGAACAAACAACTTACGCTCCAGCAAATATTTTTTCTCTGCTTTACGCTGCGCCACGAAAGCGCGTGAATTGTTGTTGATTAAGTCATATTCTTGCCTTTTTTAATCGTCCCCGTTGCGGATCGCGCCATCGCGGCTCGCCAGAATGGGGATCAAATTGACCGTCTCTATCGTCCATTCCGAATCCTTCTCGCGTGGCGCACGCATGCTGCGCACCGCGCTGGGACCGGCGATTGCCGCTTTCCTCGCGGACGCCTCGATCGTCGAGGTGATGCTGAATCCCGATGGAAGGATCTGGATCGACCGGCTCTCGGGTGGCTTGGAGAACACGGACCAGGTGATGTCGCCTGCCGATGGCGAGCGCATCGTCCGCCTGGTCGCGCACCATGTCGGGGCGGAGGTGCATGCCGGGCAGCCGCGCGTCTCCGCCGAACTGCCCGAGACAGGAGAGCGGTTTGAGGGCCTGCTGCCGCCCGTGGTCGCGGCACCCGCCTTCGCCATCCGCAAGCCCGCCACCGCCGTGTTCACCCTGATCGACTATGTCGAGCACGGGATCATGACCACCCAACAGGCGGCGATCCTGCGCATCGCGGTGCGGGAACGGCGCAACATCCTGATCGCAGGCGGCACCTCGACCGGCAAGACGACGCTCACCAACGCTCTGCTCCTGGAGGTCGCGCAAAGCACCGACCGGGTGGTGCTGGTCGAGGACACGCGCGAGCTTCAGTGCAAAACGCCGAACCTGGTGGCGCTGCGCACCAAGGACGGTGTGGCCTCGCTTTCCGATCTCGTCCGCTCGGCGCTGCGCCTGCGGCCCGACCGCATTCCGATCGGGGAGGTGCGCGGCGCCGAGGCGCTCGATCTTCTCAAAGCCTGGGGGACGGGACATCCGGGCGGGATCGGCACCATCCATGCCGGCACCGCGCTCGGTGCGCTGCGACGCCTTGAGCAACTCATCCAGGAAGCCGTCATCACCGTCCCCAAGGCCCTCATCGCCGAGACCATCGACCTGATCGCCGTGCTGTCAGGGCGCGGGGCGGAGCGCCGTCTTACCGAACTCGCCACCATCGTCGGTCTCGATCCAGCCACTGGCTATTACCGCGTCCTCTCCGCCGAGGTCGGCGGAGAGGACGGACCCACCCTTCAGGGAGACCAGCCATGACCCATGTTTTTAACGTCCTACACCTGGGTCGTCATCGCCTTCGCGAGTTGGTGATGGCCGCTACCTTGTTCGTGGTCTTCGCGCCCGCCGCCTATGCATCGGGCTCGAACATGCCCTGGGAAACACCCCTCAATGAGATTCTGGAATCCGTCCAGGGGCCGGTCGCCAAGATCATCTCGGTCATCATCATCACCGTGACCGGCCTCTCGCTCGCCTTCGGCGAGACCAGCGGCGGTTTTCGCCGGCTGATCCAGATCGTCTTCGGGCTCTCCATCGCCTTCGCCGCCAGCTCGTTCTTCCTGTCCTTCTTCTCCTTCTCGGGTGGAGCGCTGATCTGATGGCCGCGGTCGTCGATCCCGACGTGCCCGGCTTCTTCGCGCCGGTGCATCGAGCGCTCACCGACCCGATCCTGATGGCGGGCGTACCGCGTGCGGTGGCCATCGCCAACGGCACCTTGGCGGCCGCTATCGCGCTTGGCCTGCGGCTCTGGATTCCCGGTGCGCTGCTCTGGGTGGCGGGGCACACCGCCGCGGTCTGGGCCGCGAAGCGCGATCCGCAATTCGTCGACGTGGTGCGCCGCCATCTGCGTTACCCCACCTGGCTCGGCGTGTGAGGCGCCGATGCTGAACCTCGCCGAATACCGCCATCGTCCCGCCGGCCTCGCCGATTTCCTGCCTTGGGCGGCATTGGCCGGGAAGGGCGTCGTCCTTAACAAGGACGGATCATTCCAGCGCACGGCGGGGTTTCGCGGCCCCGACCTCGACAGCGCAACACCGGCCGAACTCGTCGGGGTGACAGCCCGGCTCAACAACGCGATCCGCCGGCTCGGTTCCGGCTGGGCGATCTTCATCGAGGCACAGCGTATTGGTGCCCAGACCTATCCGCACAGCAGT
>NZ_JBWZET010000274.1:0-16943 GCF_056722145.1 Rhizomicrobium sp.
GATGAAGACCGAGGTCCAGAAGAACACGAGGGCGAGCCGACACGCCAGTCTACTCGTCCCGTGTGGCCCGATGGCCGAAAACTTCAATCCCGCGGGTTCAACAGGATACACCGCCCAATGCGGCGTCAAGAACCACAAGCTACCGAATAGAGGAAGGGGAATTACATGACATCGACAGCCACCATCGACCAGCTGAGGCCGGGCCAGGAATATCCGGACGGAAACATCAACGCCCGTCAGCACTACACCGACGCCGAGATCGAGGAGCTGGCCGTCAGCCTCCTGCCCGATCACGACGGACAGCTGCGGCCCTTCCTGGTCGCGACCCACTCGTCGACGCCGGGCCTCTACTATGTGTTCGGCGGCGGGCGCCGGCGCATCGCCTATACCCGCCTGATCGAGCGCGGCGACTTACCCAAATCTCACCCGATCGAGATCAAGGACTTCGGCCACATCTCAGTGACCGAAGCACTTTCGAAATCATGGGCAGACAACAAGGCCGTCCCGATGCACCCGGCCGACCTGGCCGCCACGTTCGCCACGCTCGCCGCCGATCGCCCGGTCGATGAGATCGCGGCTCAGCACGGCGTCACGGTCCGCGCCGCCCAGCAGTACATTGCATTGGGCACCAGGCTATCGGCCGATGTCCTCGCCGATTGGCGGGCTGGCCTACTCAAGCGGGAGGCGATTGAGGTCTTTGCGATCACGGACGATCATGAGGCGCAGAACGACGCCCTGCTCTGGGCCAAGACGCAGTGGCAGTGGGCGCACAACGGCCACCATGAGATCGACATCAGGAATCTGCGCCAGAAGCTGACCAACAAGAAAGAGCCAGAAATGAAGCGGCTCCTCGGGTTTGTCGGCGCCGACGCCTATCGCGATGCCGGTGGCGTGGTTACCGAGGACTTCTTCGGCCAGGGCGGCGTGGTCAAGGACATGAAGCTGCTCAAGAAGCTGGCGAAGGACAAGATGGGCGAGATAATTTTCGCCCTGGATATGGACGGCTGGTCCTGGACTGAGGGCCGCATGAAGAATAACAACACGCACCATGGGTACGGCCAGGCGAAGATTAAGGCAGAACCACTGGCTTCTGAAATGATCCGCCAGGCCGAGATCGAGAAGCGATTGGCGGAGATCGAAGACATTAGTTTCGACGCCGAATACAACGATTCCGATTACATCGCCGAGATCGATGCCGAAGAGGAATCGCTAAAGGCTGAGCTCAAGCGTATCGAGGCGAAGGCGCTGCTCGCCGGCGCGACCAAGCAGCAGAAGGTCAGGTCAGGCGTCATCGTGTCGGTCAATGACGACGGCACGCTGCACTACGATATAGGGCTTATCCGAAAAGCCGATGACGGCAACCCCAAAGCGGCGACGAGCCTCCAGGGGCAGACACAACAGCAGCGCGACACCACGAATGAGGCAGACCAGCACGTCGATACCTGCGTCGGCGAAGCCGCGGCAGAACTCATCGAGGATCACCCGAAGGAACTATTTGCGCTGTTTTTGGCGTCCCTGGAGCGCGGAAATTGGACCGACCCGTTCCACGCGGACGAGATCAATTCGACTTACAAAACCAGCGCCAAGCCGTTCGACAAGCTCTACGCTGAATTCGCGCAGATGTCGCCCACCGAACTCTTGAAGCGAGCCGCCGGGCACCTCAGCGAAGGAATGCAGCTCGACGAGGATGGATCGGTCGCCCCGATCGTCATGTCAATCATCGGGGAGGACAGCTTTCAGAAGGCCGTCGCGAAGAAGTTTGACCCGAAAATCTATTTCGATGGCGCTTCGAAGCGTTATGTCCTTGGCGTGATCGCGGAGGCCCTCGGCGAGGACGCCAGGAACGAAGCCGAGATCGCGCCGGGCGCAAGATTGATCGAAGATGCGATCGCGGCCGTCAAATTGACCGGCTGGCTCCCACCTGCGCTGCGCACGTCGAAATACGTTGCGCCGACGCCGCTCGAATCCGCGATCGCCGCCCAGGATGCCAAGGTCAAGGCGAAGAAGTCGGCCGCAGCTAAGAAGAGGGCCGCGTGATGCGAAAAGTGGTTTTTCCGAAGTGGTGGGAAGTTCGGCGGGCGATCGCTAAGGCGCGGCTTCGTTTCGTTTGCGCGATCGTCGAGGCGCTTTGCGGAGCAACGATGCTTTGGGATGACGAGAATCTCGAAGAGCCAATCTATTCCATCGAAGAATGGGCGAGCAATTACGGGATGCGCAACGGCGAGAAATGCACGGTGACGTTTCAACGTGCGCTTTCTCTGAAGAGCCGGACTGTCGAGATAACGGCTATCGACGCCGATGACGGCCGCTATCTCGTGCGCGCGGTTCCGGTGCCCAAGAAGAAGGCGGCCTGACATGACCCAAGCCTATGCCAGCTTGCCGCCGCCGACCGACGCGAATGGCGCGCTGCCCCCGCCTTACTGGAAGGTCCTTGGTATCAGCGAAAAGGCAACGCTCGCCACGGCTAAAGCCGCCTATCTCGCACTGGTGAAGCAGGCGCACCCAGACCACGGCGGTGACGCGGCGAAGTTCAACCAGATCGTCGAGGCCTGGAAGCAGGCTCAGGAGGCGGCGTGATGGCCCTGGCGCTAAACTCGTGTGACCTGCGGCCGGATTTTGATCGCCGGCTCCTTGAAACGCTGCGTCAAGGAAGTGGATGGGCATCGATCAGACTGGCTGGAGAAATGAAGGCGTCGCACAAGGCCGTGCAGAACGGTCTTCGTAGGCTCCAACGCCGAGGGCTGGCAATCTGTGAAGTCGTGTGGAGGGCCGCGTAATGCCCTGCACCACGGTAAAACCGAACGACGGAACGACAGCAATCGTTTGCTCGCGTGGACGGCGCAAGGCACCGCCGCCCTGTGCATTCTGCGGCCGCCCGTCGACAAAGCTCTGCGACTTCCCTGCGCCATCAGCTGCCGGCACCGGCAAGACTTGTGACAAACCTCTGTGCGATCGGTGCGCGGTTAGCGTCGGCCGGGACGTCGACCACTGCCCCGACCACCCGCACGGGACGCACGAACATGCCTAAGCTTCCCACCAACATAAAGAAGGCGCGCGCCGCCGCAGCGAAGCAGAAGGCGGCAACCCGTGACGCAGCGGCTCGCCGCCTGGACCGGCGGCAATGGTACGGACGTCAAGGTCAAGAGCCCGGCGTGCCGGCACTGGGAAACGCGCGAGGTCATCCCCAATGTCTGACGACATCTACACAATCGTCGCCTGCACCGCGTGCCGACCGAAGTTCGAGTCTGTTTGGATCGTCATCGATGGCGCCGGCGGAACGCGTAGCGAGATGCTGCGCCAGTTGGAGATCCACCCAGACGACGTCGAAGTCATGAAAGCGGCCGACCGGGTGCAGCCGATGAATCTGCGCGTCCTCGCCGATCGCGCTGCCGAGCTCGGAATCATCACCTGCGATGCCACCGCAGAACCAATCCCCACTACCGACCCACCGGCGCCCGCCAAAGTGCCGGCCTACGGAGATCTGTTCGGAGCTCTGACATGACCGCCCGCACCACAATTGCCGCCAGTGATTCCGCCGACATGTTGCACGGACCGCAGCAGATCGCCGACTTCCTGTCGAGTCTGGGTCCGGCCTGGACGGTGCGGCAGGTGCGGCACGCCAGGACGTGCCGGTCCTTGCCAATCAGAAAACTCACAGGAATCGGCATCTACGCCTTTAAATCCGAGATTGTGGCCGCCCTAAAGGCGCCAGAAACCTTGACTCAAGCCAGGGCCTAGGCCGGGAATGAGCGCCCCGGCGAGAGTTGAGCCATGGCATACGTCCGTAAACGTGCCCTCCCCAGCGGGAAAGTCCGCTGGCAGACCGTCTGGACCGACGCGTCGGGCCGGCGCGCATCCGAGATGTACGACACGTCGCGCGAGGCCAACGCCAAGCGGGTCGAGATCGAGGGCAAGCGGCCGTCGTCGTCTGCTGCGTTCCGGGTCATGGCGAAAGCCTATCTCGAGCACATCGAGATGCTCGTCGGTCAGGGCGAGCTCGAGCGCAGCTATCTCGACATGCTGCGCAACCACGTCAACAACCACATCCTGTCGGACGCCGAACTCGCCGGAACGAAATGCTCCTCGCTTGGGACGCCCGAGATACAGCTTTACCTGCACCGCCTCATTGCCAGGATCGGTGCAAAGCCCGCGGCGAAGATCCGCACCACCCTTTCGCAGATCTGCAAGCACGGATCAAAGATCGGCTACCTGGGAACCAACCCAGCCCGCGACGCCGAGGTGAAACGGAGCCGGCGGCCCGAGGTTGGTGAGGCCGCGCCGTTCAAACTCCCATCGAAGGAGGACCTCAAAGCCCTGCTCGACGCCGCGGCCGAGTTCGACAGGACGGGCCGGGCCTCCGCCGTGGTTCGTGTCCTCATGTTCGGTGGGCTCCGCATGTCGGAGCTGCGCGGCCTGGCGCGCCGGGAATGCCACCTCCGGGGCGAGCGGCCTAGGCTGTCGATTGTGCAGCGTGCCGATCGCTACAACAAGATCGGACCGGTCAAGAGTAGGGCCGGACGCCGTGATGTTGATCTTGGCACGGACACGGCCCAGGCGCTTCGCCTGTGGCTCATGAAAGCGCCAGTGGCAAAGGCCGAAGATTCCGAAGGCGGACGGCCGACACCCCCAGCTCCGCCTCAGTACGCATTTCCTGGGACCACCGGAACAATTTGGTCCAAGTCAGGGTTTCGCGCCTGGTTCTGGGTCCCACTCATGAACCGTTGCGGCCTCGTCACGGCAGAGCCGGTCGACGCCCATATCCGGGCGGCGTCAATCTCCTACGCCGACTTCAAAATGCCGGCGTTTGGCGTGCACATGCTGCGCCACGTCTATGCCTCCCTGCAGATCGAGCAGGGCGTCACGCCAAAACGGCTACAGAAGCTGATCGGACACGCCACACTCAAGATGACGCTCGATACCTACGGCCACCTCTGGCCCGACGAAGATGCCGACCGCGAACGGGCGCGCGGCGTAGAGCGAATGATCTGATTCCGCCGCGAACGAATCTGCATCGCCGTGGCGCTCCCGTGGCGCTCGGAGGTTTATGGCAGCGCTGTAAAAGCCCGTAAAACGTGGTTTTCCGGTGTGATGCCATGAAACGAAAAGCGAGGCGCAACGAGCGCCCCGGATTTACAATAAGTACTTTATTTTAAAGGAGAAAGTCTGTGGTACAGGCGGGTTGAGTTGAACAACCGACCTCCGGATCCACAATCCGGCGCTCTAACCAACTGAGCTACGCCTGCACGTCGGGGGCCGGAAACTAGGGGCGGCGGGCGCCAAATGCAAGCCGTTCGACCCTGCGACATCTCTTGGGGGGAGGGTTCCGGGCCGCGACACAGCCAGAACGGTAGCGCTGCCGCCCAACCGGGCTATGATCGCCCCGTCGCCAGGGGGTGTCGGAGCATGAACAGGCGCTTGCGCAAAGTTCTGATCTGGGCGGGATCGCTCGCCGCCGGCGTGGCGATTGCCGCGGTGGTCCTGCCGTACGTCATTCCGGTCGACAGCTACCGCAGCCGGATCGAAACCGCCGCCGGCAAGGCGACGGGCCGCGTCTTCAAGATCGACGGGCCGGTGCGCTTGACCTTCTTCCCCCATTTCGGTCTCAAGGCCAAGGAAGTCACCCTTGCCAACGTGCCGGGCGGACGCGCGGCGGTGATGGTCTCGGTCGGCGATATCGATCTGTCGCTGAAGGTGCTGCCGCTCTTGTCCGGCCATGTCGCGCTCGACAAAATCGTGCTCGACCAGCCGACCATCGCGCTCGAAGTCGACGCCGAGGGCAACCCCAACTGGAAATTCGGCAAAACGACCGCGACGGCGACCGGCGAGACCAAGAAGGGCACCCTGACGCTGCCCGCCGGCACGACTTTCTCGGGCATTGCGGTCAGCGATGGCCGCATCAGCTACGACAACGCCAAGACCGGCACCCATCGCGCGCTGGAACACGTCAACATCGACATCGCGATCACCACCGCCGATCAGCCGATCAGCGCCAGCGGCGACATGACCATGGCCGGCAAGAAGCTGACGGTGGCGGCTCGGCTGGAGACACTGGCGACCTTCCTCGGCTCGGGCACGACCCAATTCGAATTCAAGGCCGACGCCGATCTGGTGCATGCCGCGCTCAAGGGCCAGATGCTGCCGAGCGGCGAAACCGACGCCGACATCACGCTCACCAGTCCGGATTTCCACGATCTGGCGGCATGGTTCGGCACCAAGTTGCCGGCGGGCGGGCTGAAGGGCCTGTCGCTGTCGGGACAGATCGCGAGCAAGGACAAGGTCTCCCAGTTCGAAAATCTCAAGGCCACGCTCGACGGCCAAAACATGACCGGGCGGCTTGCGATCGATGCCCGCCCCGCCGTACCGGTGCTTGATGGCGCCCTGACGGTCGATCATCTCGACCTCAATCCGTATCTCAAGGGCGGCAAATCGGATGAGCCGGCGGCGCCGCAACAAGCCGGCTGGAGCCGCAAGCCGATCAGTCTGGCGCTGGTCAAGGAATTCAACGGCACCCTGGCGCTGACCACGGGCGCGCTGCGGGTTCAGGGCCTGCACCTCGGCCGCACGGTGCTCCGGATCGAAAACCGCGACGGCGTCGCCACCGTCCTGCTCGACCAGATCAGCCTCTATGGCGGCGGCGGCAAGGCGCATCTCGTCATCGATGTGCGCACAGCGGTGCCGCAGTTCGCCAACTCCATCGACCTCAAGGGCGTGCAGCTCAATCCGCTGTTGCGCGACACAGTCGGTCTCGACCAGATCGAAGGTATCGGCGCACTCAGCCTCGACATCCGCATGGCGGGACGAAGCCCCGACGCGATCCTGCATTCGCTCTCGGGCAAAGGCGCGCTGACCGGCAGCGACGGCCGCTTCAAGGGTGTCGATCTCGGCGTCGTGGCGCGGACGGTGCAGACGGCACTCGGCGGCAACGCCACCGGCACGGTCGCGTCGACCTCGTTCAGCGACATGGGTGCCAGCTTCACCATCGCCGGCGGCGTGATGCGGACGGAGGATTTCCACCTCGCCGGACCGGTGGTGCAGATGACCGGCAAAGGCGCGATCGATCTCGGCAACCGCGGCATCGATTTTCGCGTGCGGCCGCAAGCCGGCTACGGCACGCTCGGCCTCGGCGTCCCCTTCCACATCCGCGGCTCCTGGGACAAGCTGCACTACGCGCCCGACCTTGCCGGCATGGTAGGGGGAATGGTGGACGGACTGTTCGCCCCCAACAAGGACGGGCAGAACGGCAAGAAGAAAACCACGACCGATCGACTGAAACAGATGTTCGGGATTCATTGAGGCTTGAAATGAAGAAATGGCGCGTGCCGGCATTGTTCGGCGCTGTCGTGACGCTGGCGGGCATCACCGTCGCCTATCTCAGTCTGACTGCGCCCAAGCCGGTGCTGACGGTCGCGACCTGGGAAGGCGATTACGGCCACGCGCAACGCTCGGCCCAGATCGTGGCGTTCGGGGCGGTCAGCGGCGTCGACACGCTGTTCGCCTCCTACAACGGCGGCACCAAGGAACTGGCCGATCAGGTGGCGAACAAGACCTACGCCTGGGATGCGGTCGATCTCGAACTGCCCGATGCGGTGGCGGCCTGCCAGTCGGGATTGCTGGAAAAGCTCGACACCTCCGACCTCCCCGCCTCGCCCGACGGTACCGCGGCGGCGATCGATTTCGTGCCCGGCGCGATCGGACCGTGCTGGGTCGCCTCCACGGTCTACAGCCAGGTGATTGCGGTGAAGTCCGGCGGCGCCGAGCCGAACGCGATGACCGATTTCTTCGATGTCAAACGCTTCCCGGGCAAGCGGGCACTGCCGCGCGCCAGCGCCAAGCTGACACTCGAAATGGCACTGCTCGCCGACGGCGTGGCGCCTAAGGATGTCTACGAAGTGCTGTCGCATCCTCAAGGCATTGCCCGCGCGCTCGCCAAGCTCGACACCCTGAAAGGCGAAATCGTCTGGTACGACAGCGCCGCCGATGCCGCCGCCATGCTCGACGACGGCCGCGCCGCCTTTGCCTCGCTGCCCAACTGGGCGGTGTTCGACGCCAACAAGGATTCGACCTCGGAACGGCTGAATTTGCGCATCATTTGGGATCGCCAGCTTTATCAATTGGAGGTTTTCGGCATTCCGCGCGGCAATCCGAAAGCCAAGCGGGCGATGGATTTCGTGCGTTTCGCCACGCGCTCGGAGGTTCTCGGCAAAATGTCGAGCTGGGTGCCGTACGGCCCGGCGCGCAAGAGCGCCCTCGCCTACGTGCAGCCGCAGCCGGAACTGCACGTCGACATGATGCCGTATCTGCCGACGGCGCATTTCGCCACCGCGTTCCAGGTCGATGCCGGCTGGTGGCGCCTGCACGGTGCTGATGTCGCCGACCTGTGGAAATCATGGCAGGCGGCGCACTGAATACGAAAACGCCGCGCGAAGGGCTCCCCCGCGCGGCGTTCTGTTGTGCCGACGCTCAGCGGACGCGCTGAACCTTGATCATCTGATTGTGGCCTTCAACGGTCAGATTGTAGCTGCCGAAAATCCCGCGCTCGACGGTGGCGAGTTCGCCGTTCTTGCCCCGGAAATGCTCGCTGTCGCCGTCGATCTGGCGCCAGACTTGGCCATTGCTCAGGGTGATCAGCGCGCGGCCGTTCGGCAGATAGCTGAGCGTGGCGATGGAGCCCTTGATGGCATCGATTTCCTCGGGCTGGCCGGCAGCCTGGCGCTCAGGCTTGCCGAGATTCTCGGCGCCGAATTGCGCTTCGGTCTGAATGACGGGCGCCGCAGCGGCTGGCGCGGCGGCTACCGGCGCAACGGGCGCTGCCGCAACTGGCGGCGGCGCAACTGGCGGCGGCGCAACGGGAGCAGCCACAACTGGCGGCGGCGCAGCAGGCGCAGCCGCAATCGGCGCAACCGGTGCTGGCGCTACTGGCGCCGCGGCGGCGACGGGGGCTCCCACCTTCAGCTGGGCGGCGATGGCGTCGTAGCAGGCCAGCCGGGCCTTGGCGTTGGTCTTGGCGGCGCACAGGCCGACAGAGAATTCCAGATTCGGTCCCGCCGCGGCCGCCGCCGTGACGGCGATGGCAGCAACGAGCCCTGCGAAAACGTGGATGCGCATGATCCCTCCTCAGCCCTTCACTTGATCCGTTTGACTTTGAATGTGCCCCACGCGCCCTCCACCGACAGGCTGTAGCTGTCGAGGAACCCGCGGGAAATCTTGACGGTAGCGGCGGCAGCAAAGCGCGCCACCGGGGTGTCGGACTCGAGCTGGCGCCAGACCTGCCCGTTGTCGAGTGTCACCGTGAATTGCTGGAAGGCGTTGTAGTTCACCGATGCAACCGTGGCGGTCATCGCCTCCGGCTCGGGCGGACGGGTGGCATCGGGGAGGCGCTCGCCGCCGAAACTGGGCGCCGGGGCGGCCACCACCGGGGCGGCCGAAGACGATGCAGTGGCCGGCGCCGCGTGGCGCGCCAGGACGCGGTCGAAACAGGCCAGACGGGCGGCATCGCCGAGGCCGCGGCAGGCGGCAAGCTCGGTCAGCACGCCGGAGTCGGCGGTATCGGCAAAAGCAGGCGCACTCGCCACCACCACAGCGGCCAGCAGGGAAATTGTCCGAACCATCGTCCCTCCACAGCCGCAAGGTTATCGCCCCCGGCCCGGCGGCGCAAACTTCGCCTGAGGCCGCGCGCGTCGCCGCCTGTCCGTGGGAAGGGCGGGCGCCGCTAATGGCAGCCGGTGGTCATGTCGGCGTGATTGGCGCGGGGCAGCGACAGGTCCGTTTTCCCGGCGGCGCCGCCGCGCCACTGCAGCGTGCCGACCAGCGCCTCCGCCGACATTTGCCCCTCGAAACGCATGGGCTCGGCATTGGGATTTTTGGAATACAGCTGGAATGAGATTTTCGACGTGTGCGCGTCGATCACCGGCACATCGGCGAGCGGCAACGACAGGGCGCCGGCGGCTTCTTCAAACACGACATAATCACCCTCCGGTTCGCGGATCACGATGATCCTGTAACCATCGATGTCGCCGCTCTCCTTCGAAGTACAGAGCTTGCCGTAATCGAAGACGCCGTACCGGGGCAGCGCAGCGTTCGCACCCGACGCCGCGCCGGCAAGAAGCACGGCCGACAGAACTGCCCAAGCTGCTATTTTCCGCACCGCAACCTCCGCTTCGTGACCGGCGTCCGTTCTACGCGGGTTTTCAGGGATAGCCCGATGCGGCAAAAGACCGAATTTGTCGCAAATCGGCTCGCGGCGATGCCGGCGGGGCTGGGGGCGCAAACTTGGAGCGCACCCTTGCACTTACCGGGTCGAACGGGCAATTTCCCGGCGAGACCCCGTAGCTCAGCAGGATAGAGCACCGGTTTCCTAAACCGGGGGCCAGAGGTTCGAGTCCTCTCGGGGTCGCCACGACGCCGGTGTGTTGGCGCAAACGGCGCTGACGGTCCAAACGCCGCAAACCAATCTCAATTAAGTGTGGGCGCGCGCCAGCGAGTAAGGATTCGGCGCAGCGGAAGGACTCGGGTAACAATCCAGACCATGGATGGATTGGATCGGCTGGTCGAAATGCTTGAGAAGCGTTTCGGCAAGTTTTGGGCGGACATACTGTTGCTTATTGCGGTTTTTGGGGCCGCTGCGTGGGGCGTTCATTCTGTCGTAGTCTATCTGTTACGTCCATTGTGGAAGTTGTTATCTGGTCTTTTTGCCATGATGGGCGGCACGAAAATACACATCACTAAAGACGATATCATCACCTCCGTGGCACAGGTCTTCATTTTAGGCGTGCTTTGGTTAGGAGCTTTGGCCTTTCTCAGGCGGAGACAAAACAGATGGGAAACCAAGGCTCGCGCACTCGTGGACGAGTTAGAGCAGTTCAACGAGTTTTTGATTGAGAAGAAGTCCGAAGCTCTAAAAGTGCATGAACAGGCCCACGGATATCTTGAGCGGGCCCAGGAAGCGGTTAAAAAGTTAGAGATCGGCGTCAAAATGCTGGACCGTGAAGCTAGTCAAAATGAAGCCTCAGATCTTTCGCTCCCGCCGCCTCAAGACACTGCATGAAAAACACAGCCGTAAACCCGCCTCTGGCGATCTTTTTGCGGACGTAGGCGCGATTTCTTTGAACCGAACTTAAGCAAGCGTCACCACTTGTTTGGCGCAGCTCTCGCCCTTCCGCATGAGCGCCGCGTCAAGCCCTCGCGGCGTCACCACCTCCTTCGGTTTCCATGCTGGTGCCGTTATAACTACCCCGCGCTCGCCTCTCGTGCGGGCCGGGTGAGCGGACATGTGCGGGAAATTCACTCAGATGTTGACCTGGAGTGCGCTGGTCGAGATCGGCGATCTGCAGGCATCCATCCGTCCCGACGGCATCGAGACGGTGACGCCGATGCGGTTCGCTTCGGTGATTGCGCGCGACGGCAGGCGGCGCAGCGTGCGGATGCGCTGGGGGCTGGTGCCGCCGGGGGCGCGCGATCCCGCGGCGGTGAAGCCGCACATCCACGCCCGCGCCGAGACGCTGGATGAGAAGCCTGCCTTTCGCGCCGCCTTTGCCGCTCGCCGCGGTATCCTCGCCGTCACCAGTTTCAACGAGGGCCGCGAGGTCACGCCGACCAAGACCGAGCAGCATGTGCTGACGCCGGACGACGGCGCCCCGATCGGCATCGCGGTGGTGTGGGAGCGCTGGAGTGAACCGCATGGCGGATCGCTGCTCAGCTTTGCCATGGTGACGGTGCCGCCGAACCCGCTGATCGGCACCATCACCGATCGCATGCCGGCGATGATCGCGGCGGCGGACTGGCCGCTGTGGCTGGGCGAAACGCCGGCGACGCCCGCGGCGCTGAAAGCCGTGCTGCAGCCCTCCGATCGCGAGCTGACGATGCGGCACGCCGAAAAACCGCCACCCCGCAAGAAGGACGACGGCCAGACGACCTTGTTCTAAGGAAGGTGCTGGAAACGCCCCTGCCGAATCCAGCCCTCACGGTCTGCTTTGCCGGCTGCAGCAGCCGGCCGTCGTCGCGTTTACGGTGATTCGCCCTCAGCCAACGACCGCACATACGCGAGCGCGGTCTTGCGCTTCTGCGGATCCTTGATGCGCGTGAACACCGCCATAAGCTGGCGGCCCTGCACGGCGGCTTCGGATTCGCTGCCGGCGGCGCTCTCTTCGATCGGTGCATGCGAAGCATCGAAGAAGCTCGCAACCGGGATGGCAAGAATTTCGGCGATCTCCATCAACCGCCCTGCACCGACGCGATTTACGCCGGTTTCGTACTTCTGCACCTGCTGATAGGCGATGCCGAGCCGATCAGCCAACCCTTGCAAAGTCATCTTGGCGTTCTTGCGATGTTGACGGATGGATTGTCCAACCTCGGCATCCAACATGCGCGAACGCTTTCGCCTGTCTGTCGATCCCGACCCCTGTGCGGATTTCATTGTGATCTCATTCTTTTGTGCGCAGTTCATTTTTTTCTCAGAGACATTTGCGCCTCAAAGAGGCGCAACAAGATAATCCGCCTGCGTCATCCGGCAAATCCCGTCGATGAATGAATTCGTCGGATATCCATCGTTGGCGCGGCGGCACCTGGGACTTCTTCGGGAACTTTATGACGAGTCGGGCGCTGGGTATCTTCGCGAATTCCGGGTGAGCAACGCGCGAGCCGAGGCTTGGTTCAGCATTTCGTGCGTCGCCGGAGATGCGATCCGGCATCAGATACACCGAAGAAGAGAAATGCACCCCTCAGAGCAGCGTAAACACGCCCGATTACTCGAGAATGCGCAGTAACACAGCATTGTTTTGCTGTGTGAACACGCCTGTTCAACTTTCCACCATTTGGAGAACCACCACTTACACCAGTGGCTTATGTGACGCTGAGACGCACGGCTCACAAAGGTGAGCGCCACGCCACTTCGCTGTGCCGGCGCGCGCTGTCCTCGCCCGCCTCGATCAGCTCCATCAC
This sequence comes from Rhizomicrobium sp., assembly GCF_056722145.1. Classification (NCBI taxonomy): domain Bacteria; kingdom Pseudomonadati; phylum Pseudomonadota; class Alphaproteobacteria; order Micropepsales; family Micropepsaceae; genus Rhizomicrobium; species Rhizomicrobium sp. Next base: position 12,937 of record NZ_JBWZET010000274.1, read on the forward strand.
CGCCAGCGCTTGGGAAGCCGTCACCGCGAGCGGCGCAACACCTTGCAGGGCATCGCGCACATTGCCGTAGAACGCGCCGTAACGCCCCGGCTCGACGAGCACGTCGTGTTCAGCGCCGCCGGGGAGCACCAGCCTGGCCGGATCGCGCTCGCGGCCATAGGCGGGATCGTGCGGCGAGCGGCCGGCCGCCAGATCGCCCTGCTGCGGATCGAGGCCGCACTTGATGAAGCTGGCGCCGGTGCCGTGAACGCGAAAACGCTCGGCCGTGGGCGCCAGCGAATTGCCGGCAACGACGACGCGGGTGGACGCATAGCGCAGCACGACGTGGAAATAGTCCGTGGTCTGAGCACCGTCACGGCGGCCCGCGAGATCGGCGGTGATGGCGATGGGATCGCCGAACAGCTGCAGCGCCTGATCGACCAGATGGGCCCCGAGATCGTACCAGGTTCCGCTCGCCGGCCCGGCCCGTTCGCGCCAGCGGTCCTGCACCCTGGGGCGCCACAGGTCGAAGCGCGATTCCATATAGGCGACGGTGCCAAGCGTGCCGTCGTGCAGCAGCTTTTTCAGCGTCAGGAAATCGCCGTCCCAGCGCCGGTTGTGGAACACCGTCAACAGCCGGCCGCGCGCCTCGGCGATCAGCGTCCGCGCCTCGGCGGCGGTGAGCGCAAACGGCTTGTCGATCACCACATGCTTGCCGGCGGCAAGCGCCCGCGCCGCAAGGTCGAAATGGGACTCGTTGGGCGTCGCCACCACAACGAGATCGATGGCGGGATCGGCGAACAGCTCCTGAGGATCGGCGAGCACCGCCACGTCCGGCCACGCCGCGGCGAGTTCCGCGCTACGGCTGGAGACGATGGCGGCGAGTTCGATGCCTTCGGTCGCCGCGATCAGCGGAGCGTGAAACACACGCCCCGCCAGACCGTAGCCGATCACGCCCGCGCGGATCATGCCAGCGGGACTTCGCGCCGCTGCGCCGCGCTGACGTCGCCCGCTTCGAGCACGTCCATCACCGCGATGGCTTCGTCGAGCGTCACCGGCTGCGGCGCCTTGCCGAGAATGGCGTCGCGCACCGCCATGTAGAACGCGCGTCCGTCGGCCACGCCGGTCGGCGCCGCCTTCGATGTGCCGTCCGGAAAGTGGAGCGTGCCCGGCCATTTGTCGGGGCCTTCGCGGGTGTCGATGCCGTACTTGACGAAGCTCGCCTTGGTGCCATGGACGACGAAGCGCAGTTCCTGCTCCGGCGCCAGCAGACAGCTCGTCAGCACGACGCGAAGCCTGTCATAGCGCAGCAGCGCGTGGAAGAAATCGGGGGCGCCGCCGCCGGGACGCTGGATCGCCTGATCGCACGTCACCCCAAGCGGACGACCGAACAGTTGCAGCGCCTGATCGACCAGATGCGGCGCCAGATCCCACCACATGCCGGTGCCGGCGCCGGGCTTTTCGCGCCAGGCATCGGGAACCACCGGCGACCAGCGGTCGAAATGGGTCTCGAAATAGGTGATGTCGCCGAGCGCGCCGTCGTCGATCAACGCCTTCAGCACCAGGTAGTCGGAATAATAGCGGAAGTTATGGAAGACGGTGAGAAGCTTGCCGGTCTCGGCTGCGATCCTCTTGAGTTCGCGCGCCTCGGCGCCGTTGACGGTGAACGGCTTGTCGACCACCACATGCTTGCCGGCCTTCAGCGCGCGCGCGCAAAGATCGAAATGCGCCGTATTGGGCGTCGAAATCGCGATCAGGTCGATCGAAGGATCGGTGTACACCGCCTCGGGATCGTCCACCGCGACAACGCCGGGGTGGGCCCGCGCGATTTCCTCCGTCCGCCGCGACACGATGGTCGTCAGCTTCATACCGTCCGTCCGCGCCACCGGATCGGCGTGGTAGACGCGCCCGCCGAACCCGTATCCGATTACTGCAACATTGAGTGTCATGCGAAGAACATCCGTGCTCGTTTCCCGAACAGCAGGATATAGTTCAGCGCCAGCCACACAAGCGACAAACCGGCACGCAGCAGCGCATTGCGAATCTCCTCGCTGAACACGTCGTGTTCCATGCCCCAGGCGATGATCCACATCGAATAGACGATCATCAGGCCGAGAAACACCGTCATCAGCAGCAAAAGCAGCAGCCGCCCCCAGCGATAGCCGAACCACGTCAGATGCGCGGCGATGCTGATGCCCAGCCCGAAAAAGCCGTAATAGGCGGCCTGGGAGCTGGTGTAGCCGCGCAGTTCGGCAACAATGGCCGTCGCGACCAGGAACACAGCCACCAATCCGTTGGTAAGGCACAAAAACCACACCGACAACGGCCGCCGGCGCAGCGACACGATGGTATCCGCCATGAGAGCCTCCCCCTCGAAAGCGGCGGGATTGTACGGCGTCGAAAATGGCGGATCAGAGGCGGCGGAACGCCCCCAACCCCAACGCATCGGGTCCGCGCGCAATCTGGAACACCGCCGCCAGCACCTCATCGGCGAACGCCTCGGCTGGTGTCCCATCGGCGACAAGGAGGCCGTCCTTGAGCACCAGCACGCGGTCGCAATGGCGCGCGGCAAGCGACAGATCGTGCAGCGTGACCGCGACCGCGGTGCCGCGGCGCGCTTCTTCGCGCAGCAACTCCATCAACCGCAGCTGATGGCTGGGATCGAGATAGGCGGCGGGTTCGTCGGCGATCAGCACCGCGGCGCCGGTCGCCAGCGCTCTTGCGAACAATACGCGAGCGCGCTCGCCAGCCGAGAGTTCATCCATGCGTCGGCGCGCGAACAGTCCGGCATCGCAGCGTTCCAGCGCCTCCGCGACCGCGAGCCGGTCTTTCAGATCGGGCGCCCCGAAGCCGCGATGCGGCAGGCGGCCGAGCAGCACCACGTCTTCCACGGCCATCGGCCAGCGCGCCTCGCCGCCTTGCGGCAGATAGGCGATAGCCCGCGCCAGCGCCTCGCGCCGCCACGCCGCCAGCGGCTTGCCCAGCACATCCACACGTCCGCCGGACAGCGGCTGCAGCCCGAGCGCGGCGCGGAGCAGCGTCGTCTTGCCGGCACCGTTGGGACCGATGATGCCGGTAACAGCACCCGCCTCCAGCCGCGCCGAAACCTCCGTCAGCGCCGCGCGGGCGCCGAACGAGACCGAGACATTTGCGAACGCGACGCTCATGCCCGCCGCCTCAGTTTCAGGATCAGCCACAGGAAGAACGGCGCGCCCAGCAGCGCCGTGACGACGCCAAGCAGCAACTGGCCGTCGGGCGTGATCAGGCGCAGGGCGACATCGGCCGCCGACACCATCACCGCCCCGCCCAGCATCGACGGCACGATCAGCCGCGACGGCTGGTGGCCGAACAGCGGCCGCAAAAGATGGGGCACCATCAGGCCGACGAAACTCACCGCCCCCGCCGCCGCCGTCGCCGCGCCCGTCGCCAATGCGACGCCGAGCACGACGCGCCCGCGCACGCCTTTGACATTGACGCCAAGCGACAAGGCCGCCTCCTCGCCGAGGGTCAGCGCATCGAGGCCGCGACCGGTCGAGCCCAGCAACACCAAGCCGAATGCGACCAGCGGCGCGGCGTAGGCAAGGTCGTTCAAGGTGCGGTCCTTGAGCGAGCCCATCATCCACAGCACCATTTCGCTCATGGCATAGGGATTGGCCGATAAGGACAGCGCCAGCGCGGTCAGGGCCGTCGCGAAACTGCCGAGCGCGACGCCGGCCAATACCAGCGCCACGGCGCCAGCACCGCTTTTCGACAAGGCATAGAGGATCGCGGCGGCGATCAGCGCGCCGGCAATGGCAAACGCCGGCAAGGTCAGCGGGCTGGCGACAACGAGACCGAAATACATCGCCACCACGGCGCCGAGCCCGGCGCACGAGGTCACGCCGGTGACGCCCGGTTCGGCCAGCGGATTGACGAACAGCCCCTGCAGCGCCGCGCCACTGCCGCCGAGCGCCGCGCCGATGATCAGCGCCAGTGCCGCGCGGGGAAAACGGATTTCCTGCGCGATGACGCCCGCCGCGCCTTTGCCG
>NZ_JBWZET010000275.1:0-11392 GCF_056722145.1 Rhizomicrobium sp.
TCCTTCAAAGTCGTCGGCCAGTTCCTGTTCTACCGCGTTTTCCACTATGGCGAGTTTGCCGGCTCGTTCCTGCTGCTGGCGCTGCTGGCGGCGGTGCCGTTCGTCGCCGCGCTGGCGATTTCGATGCAGCTCGCGCCGCCGCCGCTCGACGTGCCGCCTGCGGGCGCGAAGGCGCTGATGCTGGCGGGCGCCGGTGCCTTCTTCGCTCTGGCGCTCGGGGGCGCCGCGCGTCTGATCTACTGGCTCGGCGGTCTCCGGCGTTAGGGCACCGCGCGCGTCACCGCCAGCCGGCCGCGGCTGTAGAACACGGTCAGGTTCAGCCGTCTCAGCACCCCCATGCCGAGCACGAGGCGTGGCGAGCCGGGCGGGCGTCCGCCGACGGCATCGGGCACCAGCACGATGTCGGGATTTTCGATCGCCACCCCGCCGATGGTCAGGGTACGGAAGGGATGGGTGGCGAGGCCGCGCTCGCAATCGGCCCGCCGCGCCGGCTCTTCACGCAAGTCCGCACCGAACAGTTGCCGCGCCGTCTGCAGGCTGAAGTCGGAGCGCGAGGCGCCCGTATCCAGCATCGCGGGGATCGGCCGCCCGTCAAGGTTCACCATCACGACCAGATGGTGCGAGGCATCGGGCAGCAGCGGCTGCGTCGCTTCGGCCGGGCAGGCGCCGGGCGCAAACAAGGTCATGCGGGCGCGGGCGAAATCGAAGCCGACGTCGTAGCGGGCGAGAAAATCGGGCGCCAGCGTACCGGAAAGGGCATAGGGCACGCGCGCATCGGGCATGACATAGAAGGCGTCGGGCAGGCCGGGGCCGTCGATGCGAACCCATTCCGTGATCTCAAGCCCGCCATACAGCGTCACGCGGGCATCGCGGATCGGCTGCGGCGCCAGCTTCAGATCGGCAACCGTCGAGCCGGTCAGCATCGAACGCACGCCGCCGGTATCGACCAGCAGCGCCAGGTGCCGGCCGCCGAGGGCAATCGAAACCGTTGGTCCCCCATACCAATCGGGCTCAAGTGTGTAGCGCGCCACCGGGGCGCACGGCTCGGCTGCGGCCGCGACGGCGAACAAGAGGAACGCGAGGGCAGCAGCAAGGCGCATCAGTCGAGCCTCTGCAAAGCCCGTCGCGCCGCGTCGAAGGCGACGAAATCCTTGGGGCAGCGGTCCACGGCGCGGGCATAAAGCGTGCGTGCCGCGGTGCGTTCGCCGTGCGCCTGATGCCAGGTCCCGACATAGAAATCGGCTTCACAGGCGCGCCCCGGATCGTTTGCGGCGGCCTGCCAAACGGCTTGCGGCGTGGTGTGCCCGCCGAACAACGCGAGCAGCGGTCCCGGCCAATCGCCGATGGTGGTTTGCGGCGCTTCGGCGGGCAGCGGGGTGCGATCGAACGCCAGCCCGGTCACCGCCGACCACAGCCGGAAATAGGGATTGCCGGAATCGCGCGCCGCAGCGGCTTCGGCATCGTCGTGCGCCGCGCGGAAGGCGCCGCGGTTCCAATACAGCCGTGAGCGGACGAAGAAATACCCCGCCGCCGGTTTGAGCCGCACCGCCGCGTCGGCATCGTCAAGCGCCGCCGCATCGTCGCCGAGGCAGGCATCGGCTTCGGCGCGCAGCGAATAGGCATCCGCGAAATCTGGTTTCCGCGCCAGCGCTGCATCGAGGTCGCGCTTGGCACCGGCGCAATCGTTCTGGCGGAATAGGGCGCGGGCGCGGCCGAGCAGGGCTGCCGGCACATAGCTTTCGGCGAGATCGCCGGCCATAAGCGCGCGCGAGAAGTGCCCCGCCGCCACCGCCGCCGCGCCGCGATTGTTGGCGTCGATGCCGGCGCCGAATTCCTCATAGCCGCCGGCCGCCGCCGAAGCCGCGGTCCACAGCGCCAGGAGACATGCGAGCCTTGCCATGGCCGCAAAAATAATCCTGGCGCCGCGTGCCGGAGCGGTGGTGCGGTGTCACGCGTAGTCGTACGGATCGTAGGTAGCTCTGCCTATTTCAGCGCAAGGTTCCGGGCGATCATTTCGCTGCGCTGGGCGACGCATCCGGCCGAGGTCAACGGATCGGCCGGGGTGTTCACCACGTAATCGACCAGCCGTTCCACGGTCGTCGTCGCAACATGCATGCGCGTGTCGGATGAGGCGTAGTAGATAAATACCTCGCCCGCCGCGTTAACGATCCAGCCGTTGGAAAACGCCACGTTGGAGACGTCGCCGACCCGCTCGTCGCCTTCCGGGGCGATGAAGTAGCCGCTCGGCGCATGAGTGAGGCGCCAGGGCTCGTCCAGCGCGGTCATGAACATGTACAGAACATATCTAAGGCCTGCCGCGGTATTGCGCACGCCGTGGGCAAGGTTGAGCCAGCCCGCGGGCGTCTTGATCGGCGCCGGACCTTGGCCGTTCTTGATTTCCTTGATGGTGTGGTACTGCTTCTTGTCGATGACGACTTCGCTCTCGATCACCGCCGGATTCATGGTTTCGGTCAGGCCCCAGCCGATGCCGCCGCCGGAACCGACTGAAATGAAACCGTCCTGCGGGCGGGTGTAGAGCGCGTATTTGCCGTCGACGAATTCGGGATGCAGCACGACATTGCGCTGCTGGCCCGAGCGGGTGACGAGGTCGGGCAGGCGCTCCCAGGTGATGAGGTCCTTGGTCCTGACGATGCCGCACTGGGCCGTCGCCGCGCTTTCATCGTTGGGCTGCGTCCGGTCTTTGCGCTCGGTGCAGAACAGTCCGTAGATCCAGCCGTCGGCATGCTCGGTCAGGCGCATGTCATAGACGTTGGTGTCGGGCTCCTCGGTCTGCGGCAGCGTCACCGGGAAATCCCAGAAGGTGAAATTGTCGACGCCGTTGGGGCTTTCGGCGACCGCGAAAAAGCTCTTGCGGTCGTTGCCTTCCACCCGCACCACCAGCAGGTATTTGCTGTCCTTGAGGATGGCGCCGGAATTGAACGCGGCGTTGATGCCGAGCCGCTCCATCAGGAAGGGGTTGGTCTTGGGATCAAGATCGTAGCGCCAGAACACCGGCGCGTGCGCCGCCGTCAGGATCGGATTGACCCAGCGGCGATAGACGCCGTTGTGACTTTCGACCGGATGATTGGGGCGGGCGATCAGCGCCGCGTGCGCCTTGTTGAGTTCGTCGAGGCGATCGGCGAAGGGGCGGGATTCGAACATAATGCAAACCTCAATGCAGCTTGGCCGGGCACACCGGCTTGGCGTTGTGAAGGGCTGGGTGTTGGGTGAGATGGCGCGACACAGTCGCTTTGAGCGCGGCCGGGAGGTCGCCAAGTGTAACGATGCGCGGCAGGCGCATGAAGGCGCTAACCTGTTCGGGCTTGTTGCATTGCGGGCAATCGCCGTTCCAGGTCCAGTTGACGTTGAGATGGTCGCCCCACAAGAGCACATAGGCCGGATTGGTGTCGTCCAGAACCTGGGCGCCCGGCGCTTGACCGGTTTCGGTGACCGCAAACGTCGCACTGCCGCCGAGACGGGTCAGGTTCGCCCGCGCGGCCGCGAATTTCGGCGTATTGGCGTCGGTTTCGTACATGTCGGTGCCGACGATGTCGGGCTTGTGGCGGCGCGGGAAATAGCGCGCGGCATCGGGGGCGTCGCGATCGACCGACCACACCCAGATCAAATTGTCGAGTTTTTCGCGCGCCACCAACTCGTCATAGAGCGCGTCCCACAGCTCCGGCAGTGCGTCCTGCTTGCCCCACCAGAACCAGCCGCCGTTCATCTCATGATAGGGCCGGAACAGCACCACCACGCCGGCGTCGCGCAGCTTGTGCAGGGTCTTCGCCATCGCCCGCACGTCGGCCAGCCACAGCGCGTTTTCCTTGGTGCCCGGCGTCAGCACCGCCTTCAGCGTTTCGGGCGTCATCGCCTTTTTGGCGCATTCGTAATATTCGCCGCGCGGACACACTTCCACCGGATTGCGTTCGTGCCACGCCATGGTGACGAGGCCGCCGGCCGCAGTTTGCGTCACCGCCCGGTCGATCAGATAGGCGGGATAGGGCGGGTAGCTGATCGCGTTCATCAGCTCGAGCCCAAGCAGCGCCGGGCGCTTGCCGGTCTGTTCGGCGAGGCGGTCGGCCGAGGTGCATTCGATATAGACCTCGTATTCGTTGACCTGCACGCCAGCCAGCGTCTTCTTCTGCGCCGGCAGCTGGGCGACATAGGAGAGGATGGCGGATTTCTTCGCCTGGATGTCGGACGCCGGAGAGGCGTTCGCGGCGGTCACAGACGATCCGGCAAGGACACAGATCCCGGCCGCGGCGAGCCAGTTGGCCACACGAGTGCGCACGATTGTTCCCCGCGATATTTTGCTGGTTTCTTGGGTCGCGGATACTAGCTATACCAGTCAAGGGTGACAACGCTTACTACAGCGCTTACCCTTGATTCTTTTGGAAAAATCGCCTGATCGTGACCGCAAGTCGCGCCGTTTCCCGCTAAGACGCGCGGCAGGCACAACGCATGGGAGCAGATAATGTTGGCCCTTTCCGAACGCGGCAAGAAACGACTCGCGTATGGCTTCTGGCGCTATCAGGCCGATCAGGTCGATGAAGCATGTGCGATGATTGCGTTGATGCGCGAAAACGGCATCGACCATCTCGATACGGCCGATTGCTATGGCGGGGCATCGGGTTTCGGCGGTGCCGAGAAGCTGATGGGCGCGGTGCGGGCGAAGGCGCCGTCGCTGTTCCAGGGCGCGTCGGTCGCGACCAAGGCGGGTGTCGAGTTCGGCACCCCCTACAATTCGTCGGCGGCCTACCTGAAATCGGCCTGCGAGGCGTCGCTGCAGCGTATGGGCTTGGAGCGGGTCGACCTGTTCTATATTCACCGCCCCGATCTCTTGGCCCATCCCGCCGAGGTCGCCGGTGCGCTCGACGGGTTGGTGCGCGAAGGCAAGATCGCCGCTGTCGGTGTCTCGAACCACACGGTGGCAGAGGTCGAGGCGTTGACGCGCTTCCTGAAGGCGCCGCTGGTTGCCCACCAGATCGAGTTCTCGGCCGGCTATGTCGCGCCGTTGTTCGACGGCTCGCTCGATCAAGCCATGGCCAGGGACATTGCCATCGCCGCGTGGTCGCCGTTGACGCGCGGTGGTCTCGGCGAAGGTGGCCCGGCGGAGCTGGCGCCGGTCCGCGCGGCGCTGGCCAAGCTGGCGGCAAAGCATGGCGTCTCGCCGACCACGATCGCGATCGCCTTCCTCCTCACTCATCCCGCGCCGGTGACGCCGATCCTCGGCACCACCAGTGCCGCCCGCGCCCGCGAATGTATCGCCGCGCTGACCGTGACGCTCAGCCGCCGCGATTGGTACGACGTGGTGGAAGCCGCCCGCGGCGAACGCATGCCGTAACGCGCTCTCTTTCCTCCCCCGCGGCGTCCAGGCCTTGTCACTATTTCCCCGCCAGAATCTTCGCCGCCCAATCGTTGCGGCTCGGCAGCGGCGGGGTCTGCAGCATGCCGTGGGCGTCGGCCACCACCGTGATCGGCTTCAGCCAGCGTCCCGTCTCCGGCTCGTACCACAGCCAGCGATAGCGCTTGCCCGCCAGCATGCCGGTGATTTTCACCGCCGCGGCTTTGCGTTCGAAATAGGCGAGGGCGAAACGCTTGTCGGGCGTGCGCATCAGATACGCCCAGCCGTCGAGGCCGTCGGCGACCGCGTCGCGACTGGCGCGCGGGGAAAGCGCGTCGGTGGCCAGGGTCAAGCTTTGATAGCCCGCCCCTTCCGACAGCACGAAGTCGCGCAAGTGCACCATGTATCCGGCCGAGCGATACTTCAGCGCGTCCCAGATGTACGGCCGCCAGCCCGCCGCTTCGCCGGTACTCGTCACGTCGTAAGCGGCGGTGCCGTGGACATGCCCGGCCAATCCGCCCGACAGCACCGAGCCGTACATCATGGCGCGGGCGAAATAGACGTCGCGGTCGGAATCCGGCACCGGCGTTTCGTGCCCCGGTGAATTGATGCTGTGGTCCCAGCCGGTATAATACGGCTCCATGTTGGCGACCGGGATCGCCGGCGCCAGGCGGAAGCTCTCTTCCATCAGCGGATAGATGCCGTGATCGCGCGGCTTGTTGCCGACGGTGTGCATGGTGAGCCAGTCGGGCGTGCCTTCGAAGACGCGATAGGTGGAGCCGTCGATCAGCGCCGTCACCGGCTGGCCGAACGGCATGCGGCCGCGGCTTGCAAGCCATTCGTTCAGCGCCGCGGTGTATTCCGGCCCCGACAATCCGTATTGCGGCGTCACCCAATCGAGATGAATGCCGCTGAACAAGAGATTGTAGGCGCCATAGCGCGCCTGCAGATAGCCGATGAAGCGGGCATAGGATTTGTTGAAGTCGAAATAGGCTTTCCACGACGGCCCGCTGTCGCGCCGCACCGGTTCGAACATCGGGGCGAAACCGTTATCCGACAGGAATTGCATCTTGCGGTCGAGACTGCGGAAATAGGCCGGATTGAGGCGGTCGAAATCCGACAGCCCGTCGTCGGGGCGCAGCATCGCGAAGGGAACGTTGCCGGCTTCGTCCTCCATGTTCTTCGCCGTGGTGGTGGCGCCGTCGGCGGTGGTGATCTTGGCGCCCGGAGCCCAGACGCCGAATTTCTCCCAGGCATTGCGCAGTGCAACGCCCTTGGCATCGGTATATGTGGCGCCATGGGCATCGGCGGCCCAATTGGGGAAGGCGGCGATGACGCTGATCGAATTGAAGCCTTGGGCTTTGCGGTAGCCGATCGCCTGTTCGAAACTGATGCCCGGCCCAGGCACGTAATCGGCCCGCGGTGCGGCGCCCGCCATCGGCAGTCGCCAAGTGGAGGCCGCCAGCCAGGTATCGCCGACGATGAAGAACGGGGTTCCGTCCGCATACTGAAGCGCATGGCCGGCGACCCGCACGAAGCCGTGGCGATTGGGATTGGCGGCGACTTCGGCGGCCGTCCACGCCACCGCTTTCACGCCGCCGCTGCCGTTGTTGAGGCCGCCATCGTCGGGATGGTCGGAGGCGGTCGTCCAGCTCCAGTCGCCCGGCGCCGTCGCCACGAAGCGCACCCGCCAAATCCGCCCGCCGTCCCAGAAACCATAGACGCGCTTGGCGAAGCCCGGACCCTTGAGCTCGATCCACACCGTCACGTCGGCATAGGGATTGGCGTAATCCTTCGTCGCCTGAAGGACGATCTCCTGGGTTTCCCAGACGTGGGCCTCGCCGCGCTTGAGCGAAGCATGGGCCGGTCCCGCCAAGGCGAGGATCAGCACGAGCCCGGCGACGGCGAGGACCCGCCTCATGCGGTCACTGTTTCGTCAGCGTACAGATGACCTGCGCCTTGTGGCCGGCTTCGGCGCAGTTCATCACCTCGAACGGCGCGGTGGCGTCCTCGAGCGGAATGAAGGCGACAAGACCGCCGGGCTGTTCCGGGCACTTGAACTCGACGACGTGGCGCTTGGAGGCATTCTGGCGGCCGATCGAGCGCGCATCTTGCACCGTGCAGGCGATTTTGTGCTGCACCAGCGCCTGTTTCAGGGTCTCCAACGTGACCAGCGGCGCGCCGTTGTTCGACAGTTTGCAGGCGACGCCGCGGCGATAGGAATCGGGGCAGCTCTGCGCCGAAACGCTCACGGTCGAGCCGGGCAGGGGGCTGGCGATGACATAGCCGGTGCCGCCGCTGCAGGCCACTTCGGCCAGTTCGGTGTTCATCTTGGTATCGCGTCCGATCAGCCGGATCTGGGTCACCTGGCACTGCTGGCCGAGGCGGCTGAGCACCGCCCCCGCTGCGTGCTTGGCATCGGCGTTGGCTGGCAGCGCGCAGGCCGGTTGCGGCTCGCGGCCGGCGGCGACGTCGGCGGTATGGGTGGCGTCGGCGGCGAAACAGGTGAAGCCCGCCACCGGATCGGGCGCCTGATCGACCAGGAAATAGCCGATGCCGCTGGCGCACGCGGTTTCGAAAGTACGCACATGCACTTTCTTGCCGTTGATATCGGCCAGGCCGTCGGCGAGCAGCGCCGCATCGGCGACTTCGCAGGTCGGCGTCGCGCTCTGGGCGAGCGCCCTGGCATCGCGCAGGATGTCGGCTTTGCTCATCGCCTTCTTGCCGGGGGCGAGCGGTTTGCCGATATCGGGCTGGGGCTGGTTTTGCTGCTGTTGCGGCGGCGGTGTGAACGAACTGGGCGGTCCGCTCATTTGAGCCATAGCCGTCCCTGCCAACGCAATGCCTGCTGCCACAATCGCCAAACGCTTCATGGTCCACTCCCGCCGGAACTTTGTGGCGTCACAATATCCGAGCCGGCGCCCGCACCCAAACACCACGCTGCCGCGGGCAGCGGAACCATACTGCTTCCGGACCGTTCCCCTGGGCAGTCGCTAAGCGGGAATTTGTCTGATGAACGGTATCATTTATCTGGTCGGTCTGGTCGTGGTCATCGTCGCCATCCTGTCGTTTTTCGGGCTGCGCTGATGAGTGCTACAGCAACGCCGCCGGTCGGGGACGGCACCCAGCCGTTCGTGCAGTGGTCGAGCGTGGTGGCAGGCGCCATCGCGGCGGCCGGGATATCGTTTACCCTGTTGGCGTTTGGCGCCGGTATCGGCCTGTCGGTGGTGTCCACCGCGCCGACGTGGCGTGATTCGAGCGCCTGGTTATGGATTCTGTCCGGACTGTTCCTGATTCTGGTGGCGCTGTGCGCCTTCGGTTTCGGCGGATATATCGCTGGGCGTATGCGGCCCGCGTTCCGCACGCCGACCGTGCACGAGAGCGAGTTCCGCGACGGCGTTCACGGGATCGTGACCTGGGGACTTGCCATCCTGATTACGGCGATGGTGGGGTTGGCAGGAGCGGCAGCGGTGACACCCTTGATGGCGCCGTCCGGCGGCACCATGGGTCCGGGCGCCTCCACCGCCGGCGAGAACATCATCGCCTCGGAACTTGACGAGCTGTTCCGCTCCACCCGCAACGTCCAGGACGCGAACGTGTTGGCGGCGCGGCGGGCGGAAGCGGCGCGCATCCTGCTCAAGAGCAATGGCCACACCGGCATCAGCTCCGATGAGCGCAATTATCTGGCGCAAATGGTCTACGACCGCACCGGCCTGTCGAGCGATGGCGCCGCGGCGCGCGTCGAACGGGTGATCGGCGCCTCGGCGCAGGAGCTGCATCGTGCTCGCGTCGCGGCGGTGTTGCAGGCCTTCATGATCGCGGCCGGATTGCTGCTCGGCGCGGCGGTCGGCTGGTATGCCGCGGTGGAAGGCGGACGCGATCGCCAGCGCGGCGGATTGCCGGCGTGGGATTGGCGCTTCGGCACGCCGCGGGGCGCTCCCAGGACACGCTGATGTGATAGGGTCCGCCCCTGTCGAGTCACGGGGGCGGCCATGCTGCGGATTGTGGGTTTTCTGGCCTCCTTGGTTTTGCTCACGCTCTCCGCCCAGGCCGAGGAACCGCTGGCGGTCGCTGCCAAGGTCGCCGGCTGGCAATTGGCCCACATCGGCAAGCCGATTCCCGCCCAGCGCCCCGAAACCTACCAATTGAACGGCTGGGTGATGGGGGCGTTCTACATCGGCCTCACCACCTTGGCCGAGCACGACAGCAAATACGCGCCGCCCGTCCTCACCATCGGAATCGCCGCAGACTGGCAGCTTGGTCCGCGCCCGTTTCATGCCGACGATTACGTCGTCGCCCAGACCTGGATCTGGACCTATGAGCACATCCGCGATCCCAAGATGATCGCGCCGGTGCGCGCCCGCTTCGATGCCATCATGGCGGCGGCGCCGAGCGGCAGTCTTGATTTCACCGAGCCCGCGCCGGGCATGGAGGCGGCGTGCCAGCCACGCTGGTGTTGGTCCGATGCCTTGTTCATGGGGCCTCCGGGCTGGTTCGAGCTGTCGCGCGCCACCGGCGATGCCAAATACGCCGCCTATGCCGATAAGGAATATTGGGCGACGGTCGACAAGCTCTACAGCCGCGGCGATCACCTGTTCTATCGCGACACTCGCTTCATCGGCCGCAAGGGACCGCATGGCGAACAGATTTTCTGGTCGCGCGGCAACGGCTGGGTTTATGCCGGTCTGGCGCGCATTCTTTCTTTCCTGCCGGAAAACGCACCCGAGCGGCCGCGCTATGTCGCGCTGTTCCGCGAAATGAGCGCCAAGCTGGTCAGCTTGCAGAAGCCTGACGGGACGTGGCCGGTGTCGCTGCTCGGCCCCGGCGAGGACACGCCGCCGGAAACCTCGGGCACTGGTTTCTTCACCTTCGGGCTGGCGTATGGCGTCGCGCACGGCCTGCTGCCCGAGCCGCATTATCGCGCCGCGGCGGAGAAGGGCTGGGGCGCACTTGCCCGCGCGGTGGCGCCTGACGGCAAACTCGGCTGGGTCCAGCCGATCGGCGCCGCCCCCGATGCCGTCACCCGCGAAGACACTGCCCCCTTCGGCGTCGGCGCCTTCCTGCTCGCCGCCTCGGCCGTCAGCGACATGCGGAAATAACTTTCTGCCCCCGCGGGCGCTTCGATCTTTGCGCCCGCACTCAGACCGTGGGGGAAGTCCGTGCGAAGCACGGGAAGGGGGCTCACCCCGCCAGCATCTTCGGATCGATCGGCAGCGAGCGCACGCGCTTTCCCGTCGCCGCGAAGATCGCGTTGGTGAGCGCCGGGATCACCGCCGGCATCGCCGGTTCGCCGAGCCCAGTCGGATCGTTGTCGCTGGTGACGAAGGCGACCTCCACCGGCGGCACTTGGTGCATCATCAGCGGGGCGTGGCCGTCGAAATTGGTTTCCACCGTGCGCCCGTTTTCGAATGTGATCTTCTGGTTCAGCGCATGCGCCAGCCCGTCGAGGATGCCGCCTTGCGCCTGGTTTTCGGCGCCCATCGGATTGACGATCTGGCGGCCGACATCGATCGCCGCCCACACGTTATGGATCGTGATGGTGCCGTCCTGGGCAACGCTGGCTTCCACCGCTTCGGCGGCATAGCCCAAATGGCAGAACGCAAAGGCGATGCCGAGGCCGGTGCGCGCCGGCAGCTTGCGGCCCCAGCCCGACATCTCGCGCACTTTCGCCAGCACGCCCAGCGTCCGCGCGGTGGAGAATTCCTCCGGCTTGACGCGCCGCGTTTCCGGCGGCCCGAGCAGGGTGAGCGCGAAATCCAGCGGGTCCTTGCCGGCAGCATGGGCGAGTTCGTCGAGCGTCGAATGGAACACCCAGACAAGCGCATTCTCGCCCGGCGCCCGCAACGGTCCCATCGGGATGCCGGTCTGGATCAGCGAGGTGCCGAACGACAGATTGGGGATGCGCCCCGCCGGATAGGAGGCGGGATCGAGCCCGGCGCAGCTCGCGAACTTTTTATCTTTGCCGAAACTGACGAAGGCGTGCTTCCAGGCGACGATCTTGCCGGACTGATCGAGGCCGGCATTGATCTTGTGCCAGCCGCCGGGGCG
>NZ_JBWZET010000276.1:0-3357 GCF_056722145.1 Rhizomicrobium sp.
TCGCGATGAACCTCGGCGTCGATCCGCGTCATGCCGACCAGATGGTCCGTGGCGTCGTGGCGCTTCCCTCGGGTACCGGCCGCACCGTGCGCGTTGCCGTGTTCGCCAAGGGTGCCAAGGCCGATGAAGCCAAGGCGGCCGGTGCCGATCTGGTCGGTGCCGAAGAGATTGCCGAGCAGGTGCAGAAGGGCGAAATCAACTTCGACCGCTGCATTGCCACGCCCGACATGATGGGCATGGTCGGCCGTTTGGCGAAGGTGCTGGGCCCGCGCGGGCTGATGCCGAACCCGAAGGTCGGTACCGTGACCATGGACGTGAAGACGGCCGTCAAGAACGCCAAGGGCGGCGCCGTGGAATTCCGCGTCGAGAAGGCCGGCATCGTGCAGGCCGGCATCGGCAAGGCCTCGTTCACCGAGGACGCCATCACCGCCAACGTCAAGGCTTTCGTCGACAGCGTCGTCAAGGCGAAGCCGGCGGGCGCCAAAGGCACCTATGTGAAGAAGGTTTCGCTCAGCTCGACCATGGGCCCGGGCGTCAAGATCGCGCTGGTATCCGTGAATGCGGGTTCGGGCGAAGCATAAGGAATTTTTGAATTCCGGTCGGCGATGACCGGAAGACCTGTCCGAGACCACTGGGGCTTTTCGAAGCTTAAACATCCCAGCGCAGACGGGGTTCGGGTTTGAACCCTGGGGCAGGAGTGAGCAACAGGGCGGCATGCGGATCGCCACGTATGCCGGTTGTTCGGCGCAATTTCCCTTAATTCGGGAAATGCTGCCGAGAAGGAGAGCACAGTGGAGAAAGCCAAGAAGGCGGAGGTCGTCGAAGAGCTGAAAGGCGTCTTCGCGGAATCCGGCTCCGTGGTTGTCGCCCACTATTCCGGTCTGACGGTGGCTCAGTTGAGCGACCTCCGCACGCGCGCGCGCAAAGTCGGAGTGTCGTTCAAGGTGGCCAAGAACCGTCTGGCGGTTCGTGCGCTTCAGGGAACGCCGATCGAAGGCATTTCCCACCTCTTCAAAGGCCCCACCGGTATTGCGTTCAGCAAGGACCCGGTCGCGGCTTCGAAGGTGTTGGTGGGCTATGCCAAGGACAACGCCAAGCTTGTTGTGCTGGGCGGGTCGGTGGGAACGACGGCTTTGGACGCGGCGGGCGTAACTGCCTTGTCGTCGTTGCCGTCGCTTGACGAGCTGAGAGGCAAGCTGATCGGCCTCATCCAGGCTCCGGCTACCAAGATCGCGGGTGTCCTTGCGGCACCGGCCGGTCAGTTGGCCCGGGTCATCAGCGCGTATTCCAAGAAAGACGAAGCGGCCTAAGCGACAACCTCAATCAACATTCAAACCCGAAATACGTAAGGAAACTGAGAAATGGCGAATATCGAACAGTTGGTCAATGATCTGTCGGCCCTGACCGTCCTCGAGGCGGCTGAGCTGGCGAAGGCCCTCGAAGAGAAGTGGGGCGTTTCGGCTGCGGCTCCGGTTGCGGCGGCTGCTCCGGCGGCGGCTGCTGCTGCTCCGGCGGCTGAGAAGACCGAATTCACCGTCGTACTGGCTGCTGCCGGCGACAAGAAGATCAACGTGATTAAGGAAATCCGTGCGATCACCGGTCTCGGCCTGAAGGAAGCCAAGGACCTCGTCGAAGGTGCCCCGAAGGAAGTGAAGGCCGACGTGTCGAAGGACGAGGCCAACAAGATCAAGAAGCAGCTCGAAGACGCAGGTGCGAAGGTCGAGCTGAAGTAAGGAGGCGGCGCGGCTTGAAAAACCGCGATCGCGTGCATACTTCGTTCACACACTGCTCTTCCGGGACGGGGAACCGCCCCGGAAGAGGCGGTGATTTTCGCTTGAAAACGCAATCGTTTACCAAATCGGTTGCGGAAGACGCGTTCAGCCCGGTCCGGAGCGGTGCTTCGGGCTGGTATCGCCAAGGCTAGGCGGGTTTGTCGGAAGGTAAGGATCGGCGGGATGGCTCTTTCATTCACGGGACGCAAGCGGCTTCGCAAATACTTCGGCAAGATGGTCGAAGTGGCGGAAATGCCCAATCTCATCGAGGTCCAAAAGACCTCCTATGACCAGTTCCTCCAGGTCGATAAGCCGGAGAGTGGAGCGCGGAACGACGAAGGCCTGCAGGCCGTGTTCTCGTCGGTATTCCCGATCCAGGACTTCTCCGAGACGTCGCGCCTGGAATACGTCGACTACTATTTTGAAGAACCCAAGTACGACGTCGAAGAGTGCCAGCAGCGCTCGATGACGTTCGCGGCACCGTTGAAGGTGACGCTGCGCCTGATCGTGTTCGATGTGGATCAGGAAACCGGCGCCAAGTCGGTCAAGGACATCAAGGAACAGGACGTCTATATGGGCGACGTTCCGTTCATGACCGAGAACGGCACCTTCATCGTCAACGGCACCGAGCGCGTCATCGTCAGCCAGATGCACCGTTCGCCGGGCGCGTTCTTCGATCACGACAAGGGCAAGACGCACTCGTCGGGCAAGCTGCTGTTTGCCGCCCGCGTCATCCCGTATCGCGGCTCGTGGCTCGACTTCGAATTCGACGCCAAGGACATCATCCATGTCCGCATCGACCGTCGCCGCAAGCTGCCGGCGACGACGCTGCTGTATGCGCTCGGCCTCGATCAGGAACAGATCCTCGATTATTTCTACAGCAAGATCGCCTTCAAGCGCTTGAAGGACGGCTCGTTCACCACGCCGGTTGAACCGGCCTGGATGAAGAACGCCAAGACCAATTCCGAATGGAAGAACGCCAAGACCGGCGAGACGCTGGTCGAGGCTGGTGGCAAGGTCACCGTTCGCGGCCTCAAGAAGTGGCAGGAAGAGGGCATCAAGAACATCGCCCTCGGCGTTGAGGAACTGCTCGGCCGCTTCTCGGCACTCGACATGGTCAACCCGGAGACGGGCGAGATCTTCGTCGAAGCCGGCGAAGAGTTGACGGCGCAGAACCTGGAACAGCTTGCCGACAACGGCTTCGACGAAATCGAAGTCATCAATGTCGACGGCATCACCACCGGCGCCTATATCCGCAACACCATGGCGGTGGACAAGAACCACAGCCGCGAGCAGGCGCTGATCGACATCTACCGCGTCATGCGCCCCGGCGAACCGCCGACGCTCGACACCGCCGAGACCCTGTTCGGCCAGCTGTTCTTCGATTCCGAACGCTACGACCTGTCTTCGGTCGGTCGCGTCAAGATGAACATGCGCCTCAACCTGGATGCGCCCGATACCATGCGCGTTCTGCGGCGCGAGGATATCGTTGCCATCGTCAAGGCCCTGGCGGAATTGCGCGACGGCCGCGGCGAAATCGACGATATCGACAACCTCGGCAACCGCCGCGTCCGTTCGGTCGGCG
>NZ_JBWZET010000277.1:0-9766 GCF_056722145.1 Rhizomicrobium sp.
TCCGGCGGAACCGCCCCCCCGACCAGGAACAGGATTGTCGACGCGTTGGGGTTGCCGTCCTCGGTGGTGATCAGCACCGGTTGGCGCGAGGCCTCGCCGTCGCCGAGCTGGGCGTGCGGCAGGAAGCCGTCGTTGAAGGTCCATAGCAAGGTGTCGAGGGCATCGGCGCGATCGGCGGACTCGGCCTTGATGACCGCCCGCCAGCCGCGTTCCAGCGATTTTTCCACCAGCCCCGGAAGCACATCCTCCAGGGCCCGGCGTTCGAGGTGATAAAAGAGGGTCTCGGTCATCGATCGTTCCACCCGGCTAAGGTGGGCTTTGCATCAGAGTCGGCACTTGGTATGGTATGTCAAAGATTGACATATGGGCAAGCCATGGCCACCAACGTCCATTTGACCCCGGAACTTGAAGAATTCGCCCGCGCCTGCGTTGAAACCGGCCGCTACAACAACGTCAGCGAAGTGATGCGCGCCGGGTTGCGCCTGCTGCAGGAACAAGAGGAGCGGCGAAGGTCCTTCATGGAGATGATCGCTGAGGTCGAAGCCGAAATCGACCGGGACGGCACGGTGACGATCGACGAAGTCGTCGCCGGCATGAAAGCGATTGTTGGTGAAAAGTGATGGCGCCCGCGCTGCTGTCACGACGCGCGGAAAAGGACCTCTATGCGGCCGTGCGCTGGATAGAAAGGGACAATCACACGGCGGCGCTCGGCTTGATCGAGGCCGTGCAGGCGGCTGCCGAACGGATCGGCAACCACCCGCACATTGGCGTCGTACGGCCTGACTTGACCACTGCCCACCACCGGTTTGTGACGCTTGCAGGTTATCCCTACATGGTCGTCTATAATCCCGACCGCTCGCCCCCGGTTATTGTCCGCGTCCTCCACGGCGCGCGCGACATTCCGTTCGTCCTCGGACGAATTTGAGCCTTACTTAGCGCTGTCGCACATGTCTATTCCGGTCACTAGCGCGCTGAAGGTTCGCTTCTTAGGATCGTAGAACACCGCGTAATTGTCCGGCGAATTGCAGACGGGCTTGTCGTCGACAATCTCCTGCGCCCCAACCATGATCACCTGTACGCTGTCCTCATAAGTCCCGCAGAACCGAAACTTGAAATGCTTGGGTTTGCCGAACCCTTGTGACGAAATATCGTCGACGAGCTGACGCATCATGGTCTCGTCGCCGAGAGACCACTTGCCATTTGGCCGGCTGTCGGGATTGGCACAGTTATAGCTGCGCGCCTCCGCGACAGGGGCCACTAGCAAACACGCCACAACACCTGCAAATACAAACGCTTCATGATCGCCCCCAAAAGCTCGTTCAATCCTCGTAATTGTCCGCCACCAGCCGGTCGAGCAGGCGGACGCCCCAGCCGGTGCCCCAGCTCGGAATCAGCGGCTTCTGTTCGCCGTCCTGCCAGGCGACGCCGGCGATATCCAGATGCGCCCACGGGGTCTTGTCCTGGATGAAGCGCTGCAGGAACTGCGCTGCCGTGATCGAGCCGGCATGTTGGCCACCGATATTCTTCATGTCGGCGATTTTCGATTTGATCAGCTTGTCATAGCCCTTGCCGAGCGGCATCCGCCACACCGGCTCGCCGGCGGCCTTGCCCGCACTGGTGAGGTTTTCCGCCAGCGTCTCGTTGTTGGCGAACAGGCCGGCATGCTCGCCGCCCAGCGCGACCAGGATGGCGCCGGTCAGCGTCGCGAGGTCGATCACCGCGGCCGGCTTAAAGGTGGTTTGCGCGTACCACAGCGCATCGGCCAGCACGAGGCGGCCTTCGGCATCGGTGTTGAGCACTTCCACCGTCTGGCCCGACATCGATTTGACGACGTCGTCGGGGCGCTGCGCCTTGCCGTCGGGCATGTTTTCGGCCAGCGCGATGACGCCCACCGCGTTGACCTTGGCCTTGCGCGCCGCCAGCGCCCGCATGGTGCCGATCACTGCCGCGGCGCCGCCCATGTCGCCCTTCATGCCCATCATGCCGGCGCCGGTCTTCAACGACAGACCGCCGGAATCGAAACACAACCCCTTGCCGACAAAGGTGATCGGGGCCGCAGTTTTCTTGCGCGAGCCGATCCAGGACAGCACCACGATCTGGCTCTCACGCTCGCTGCCCTGGCCGACGCCGAGGAGCGCGCCCATGCCGAGCCGCTTCATCTGGGCCTCGCCGAGCACGGTCACTTTCAGCCCGAGCTTGGTCAACTGCTTCGCGCGACGCGCGAATTCGGCCGGATAGAGGACGTTCGGCGGCTCGTTGACGAGGTCGCGGGCGAGGAAAACGCCGTCCGCCACGGCATCGAGCCGGGCGAAGGTGCGCCGGGCCGCGACCGCATCGGCAGTGGCGATCGTGATCTTCTTGAGCGGCTGGGCGCGGTCTTCGGCGTCCTTGGTGCGGTAGCGGTCGAAGGCGTAGATCTTCAGCTTGGCACCGAGGGCAAGATGGGCCGCGAGCTCGGCGGCGTCGAGGGTACCGCCTTTGAGCCCGGTCAGATCGATGGTCGCTTCGGTCTCGGCGCCCCCCTTGAGGCGCCCGAGGGCCCCGGCCGCGACCCCTTCCGCCGCTGGACCGTCGAAATCGGCGGCTTTGCCGAGGCCGACCACGATCAGCCGCGACACTTTCAGCCCGCTCGGGGCCAGGATTTCCACCGATTGGCCGGGCTTTCCCAGGAACCGGCAGGCCGACAGCGCCCGTCCGACCGCGCCGCGGCTGGCCCGATCGGCCTTTGCCGCCGCCGGGAGCAGCTCCGGACCCTCGGTCGCACCCACCACGAGGGCACCCGATTCCACCGCCGCCGCCGCGGCAAACGTGAACTGCATTCTGAATTCTCCTGATTATTTAATGGCCTTGGACGCTTACGTCGGGTTGCCCCAGGCCCGCATGGGAATGCTAAAGAAGGGGGTGATAGTTTATGTCGAATCATCCCGGGGGCAAACCGCTGTTCCGGGGGGCAGTTTGGTTGGCGCGCTTTCGGACGGAAAACCGGTTGCCACTTTTCCGCAAAAGCGCTTTTGGGAACAGTAATGCGGCGGCTGTCGAGCTACGTCCTGAAACAGTTGATCGGTCCGGTAGCGCTGTTCGCGTTCCTGATGACCTGCGTCATCTGGCTGAGTCAGGCGCTCCGGCTGCTCGACCTGATCATCAATCGCGGCCAGTCGGCGCTGACGTTCGCTTATCTGTCGATGCTGGAAGTGCCGGGGCTGCTGGTCATCATCCTGCCGCTCGCCTTCTTCTTCGGCTCGCTTTACGCGCTGTCGCGACTCAACACCGAGAGCGAACTGGTGGTGATGGCCTCGGCCGGATTCAGCCGGATTCAACTTGCGGCTCCGGTCCTGATCGCGGCGCTGATGGTGATGGTGCTGACCTGGACGTGCAGCCTGTGGGCGATGCCCGCCGGCCAGCGCAAGCTCAACGCCACGTTGTTCGATATCCGCGCCAACATTTCCACCGCCGTGCTCAACGAGGGCACCTTCAACACCCCCACCCGGGGCCTGACGGTGTTCATCCGCTCGATCGACAATGACGGCACCATCCACGGCGCACTGGTGCACGACAACCGCAGCGAAAAGGCGCCGATCACCTATCTCGCCGAAAGCGGTCGAATTGTGCAGACACCGGCCGGTTCGCGCCTGGTGATGGTCGACGGCACCATCGAGCGCTCGGCCAAGCACGGCGCCCGCCTCAACGTGCTCAAGTTCCAGCGCTATGTCTTCGACCTCGAACAGTTCACCTCGAACCAGCCGGCATCCGAACGGCAGGCCAAAGATGCGTTCATCGACGAGCTGTTTCATCCGCCGGCGACGGCCAGTGCCAAGGTCCGCCGCGCCTATCTCGCCGAGGCCCACAGCCGCATCGCCGAACCGTTCTACTGCATCGCCTTCGCCCTGATCGCACTGGCGGCGGTGGCGCAAGGCCGGCGGGCGCGCGGCGCCAATCTGATCCGCATGACCCTTGCGTGTTTTGCCGCCACCGCGCTGCGCATCGCCGGCTACGGCATCGCCGGGCTCGCGGCCGGCAACACCGCGTTCTGCGCCCTGTTCTATGTGCTGCCCATGGTCGGCATTCTGGGCGCCGTTTTGGTGCTGTCGGGGGGCTTCCCGAAGCCGCTGCCCGGCGTGGCCGCTCCGGAGGCCGCCCAATGAGCTGGTCTTGGACGCTGTACCGCTATCTCGCCCGCCAGTTCACCCTCGGCGTCGCGACGGTCTACGCCGCCTTCCTGCTGCTCGCCTTTTCGATCGACGTCGTCGCCCAGATCGAGCGCGTCGCCGGCCGCGGGGTTTCCACTGGCGCGGTGGTCGGCATGGCGCTGCTGCAGCTTCCGGTGCTCGGCATCAAGATGCTGCCGTTCGCGGTGCTCTTGGGCGGGGTGTTCTGCTTCGTCAAGCTGTCGCGCAGCCAGGAACTGGTCGCCACCCGCGCCGCCGGCGTTTCGGCCTGGGATTTCCTGATGCCGCCGCTCGCGGTCGCGATCGCCATCGGGGTGTTGGTGGTGGTCGCCGTGACCCCGATCTCGTCGATCATGCTGAACCAGTTCTCGCAGCTCGAGGCCAAATACATCAAGGGCCAGGCCTCGCAACTTTCCATCAGCGTCAATGGCTTGTGGCTGCGCCAGGGCGACGTTTCGGCCCAGAGCGTGATCCATGCCCTGACGGTGGCCGACCAGGGCGTGCACCTCGACGACGTCATCGTGTTCTTGTACGGCGCCAACGATCACGTCATGGGCCGGATCGACGCCAAGAGCGCCCAGCTTACCGACGGCGCCTGGATCCTGTCGGATGCCTGGGTCAGCGATGCGGACGGCATTCCCAAGCATTTCGACCGCTATTCCACCAAGACCACCCTGACCAAGGACCAGATCCAGGAAAGCTTCGCGCCGCCCGATACGCTGTCGTTCTGGGCCTTGCCCCGCTTCATCCAGGCCGCGGAAAGTGCCGGATTCTCGGCCATCCGCTACCGCCAGTACCTGTATTCGCTGCTGACGCTGCCGATTCTGCTCGCCGCCATGGTGTTCATGGCCGCCAGCTTTTCCTTGCGACTGTCGCGAACCGGGGGGCTGGGCCGCGTCGTTCTGATCAGTGCCTTATCGGGCTTCGGCGTGTACTTTTTCACTGATTTGACGCGCGCGCTCGGTCAAACGGCCATCCTGCCCCCGTGGCTTGCCGCCACGGCCCCGGCAGCGGCCGCGATCCTGATCGGCATGACGCTCGTCTTCCACCAGGAGGACGGATGAGCCCGGACTTCAAAAGGCTGTTGTTCGGCGGTGCCGCCCTCACCATGGCGGCGCTGGGTCCGCTTGCGCGCGCGGCCGATCTGCCGGCCGACAAGGAGATGCTGCTCCAGGCCGACAACGTGGTCTACGACGACAAGGCCAAGCTGGTCACCGCCAAGGGCCATGTCGAGATCGACTATGACGGGCGCATCCTGTTCGCCGACAACGTCAGCTACAACCAGGACAGCGACGTCGTCACCGCCGACGGCAACGTCTCGCTGCTGGAAAAGAACGGCTCGGTCGCCTTCGCCAAGCACGTCGTGCTGTCCGACAAGATGCGCGACGGGGTCATCCAGGGTTTCGGCGCCTATCTCGGCGGCAACGCCCGCATGGTGGCGGCCACCGCCCAGCGCAAAGAAGGCCGCTACACCATCGCGCACCACGTCGCCTATACGCCGTGCAAGATCTGCAACAAGCCGGGCGAGCGCGTGCCGACGTGGCAGATTCGCGCCGCCAAGGTCGAGCACGACGAGGAAACCCACCGCATCAAGTTCCACGATGCGACCCTGGACGCCTTCGGCGTGCCGGTGTTCTACTCGCCCTATCTCACCGAACCCGATCCGACGGTCCATTACGCCAGCGGCTTCCTGGTGCCCGATTTCGGGTCGTCGAGCGCCAACGGCTACTACATCACGTTCCCGTATTACTGGAACATGTCGAAGAGCCGTGACGCCACCATCGAGCCGATGTTCACGACCCGCGGGGGCCAGGTGATGCTCGGCGAGTATCGCCAGCGCTGGAACGAAGGCGGCATGTGGCTGCAGGGCTCGATCGCGCACAATCCGCATGGCGGCCTGTCGACCGATCAGACGCAGTACTACGCCCATCTGTTCGGCTCCGGCCGCGTCACCATCAACGACACCTGGAAATTCGGCTACGATGCGCAGCTTGCGTCCAATGACACCTATCTGAAGCGCTACGACATCAGCCAGCTCGACCGCCTCGTCTCTGACTGGTTCTTCTCGGGCGAGCAGGGCCGCAGCCGCTTCATGGTCGCCGGCTACTTCTTCCAGGGCCTGAGGGCATCCGACGACAACCACACCTTCCCGGTGCCGCTGCCGCTGATCGAATACACCTACATCCCGCTGCAGAAGGTGGTTGGCGGGCGCTTGCGCCTCGACGTCAACACCGTGGCGCTGACGCGCGATTCCGGCACCAACGACCAGCGCCTCACGGCCGAGGCCAACTGGCGGCTGCCCGAGGTCATGAACAACGGCATGTTGTGGACCTTTGCGCTCGATGGCCGGGGCGACGTCTATCACTCCGACACGCTCTACGCGCCGGGATCGAGCCACTATCAGACCCGCGGCCTGCCCTATGCCGCGCTCGACTGGCGCTGGCCCTTCATCAACAGCCTGGGCAGCCACGCCGTCGTACTCGAGCCGATTGCGCAGGTCATCGGCCAGCCTTACGGCGGCAACCTTGCGCACATTCCGAATGAAGACAGCCTCAACATCGAACTCGACGACAACAACCTCTTATCGTTCGATCAGGTGCCGGGCTACGACCTGACGGTGTCGGGGCCGCGCGCCAATGTCGGCTTGCGGGCCGAGACGCGCTTCGAATCCGGCTATGCCGAGGCGCTGGTCGGCCAGGCGTTCCGCTTCAAGGAAGATCCGGCGCTGGCGGCGGTGCCGGGCTCGGGCTTTGCGGGCAAGAATTCCGACCTCATCGGGCGCTTCAGTCTCAAGTTCCAGCCTTACATCGATCTTACCAATCGCATCGACATAGATGAACAGAACGGTAATGTCCGGCGCAACGAGACCTACTTGACCGGAACCCTGGGGCGGTCGGCAACGCGCATCAGCTACGTGCAATTGTCGCCGACCCTCGGTTTGCCGGCGCGCCAGGAAGTCAACGCCCAAGTCGACATTAACTTCTATCGCAACTGGCAGGGGTTTGCGGCCATCCGTCGCGACTTGAAGGCCGACCAGACCCTCGATAGCGAATTCGGGCTTGGTTACGAAGATGAATGTCTCGGTATTTCGCTGGGCTATCACCGGAAATACACCACAGACCGTGACTTGAAGCCGTCCACCAACTTCGTTCTGCGGTTCAAGCTCAAGACGGCGGATTCGCCGATTCAGCCGTTCAGCCTGTTCCCCGAAGACGTCTTCTCCTACGGCCGTCCTTGATCCACAGCGGGATTTGCTTATCCTCCGGCCCCAGCTAAAACCGGGCTGTTATTGGGAAAAAAGCGTTCGTGATGCACATGAAGAACCGCGCCCTGACGGGCCTCCTGACGGCCCTCGCCTTCATTGCGCTGGCCAATGCCCAAACGCTGCAGCGCGACGCGCGTAGCGAACCTGCGCCGGCTGCTACGCCGGGCGCCGCAGCGCCAGCGGCGGCTACTCCAGCTGCCGCCGCCACGCCGGCCGCCAAGCCGAAGAAGGCGCATGAGGAGAACGCGATCGTTGCGACCGTCAACGACAAGCCGATCACGACCTACGAACTGCGCCAACGCATCAACCTGATCATGGTGACCTCGCAGGTGCCGAAGACTCCCGAGATGGAGAAGAAGGTCCGCGAGCAGGTCATCGAGCAGCTTGAAACCGAGATCCTGCAGCGCGACGAAGCCGCCAAGAACGACATCAGCGTGTCGTCGGTGGAAGTCGACCACTACATGCAGGGTATCCTCGACGACAACCACATGACCAAGGAGCAGCTCTCCGAGGTGATGGCGCGTGGCGGCGTTCAGCTGGCCACGTTCCGCGCCCAGCTCGCAGCCCAGATCCTGTGGCAGAAGGCGGTCAACGAACACTATTCCGGCCGTGTCAACATCACCCCGGAAGCGGTCGACGCCGAAATGGCGCGCATCAAGGAAGGCGCCCACAAGGCCCATTTCTCGGTCTCGGAAATTTTCCTCGCGGTCGATAATCCCGATCTCGACGACAAGGTGCGCCGCAGCGCCGAAGACCTCGTCACCCAGCTCAAGGCCGGTGGCCGCTTCCCCGATCTGGCGCGCCAGTTCTCGCAGAATGCCTCGGCGGCGCAAGGCGGCGACATCGGCACGGTCTATGACGGCCAGCTCGCGCCGGAACTCAATGCCGCCCTCGAGAAGATGAACACCGGCGACATCTCGGCTCCGATCCGTTCGATCGGCGGCTATTACGTCCTGGCGCTGCGCCAGCGCTTCGAGCCGGAAGATGCGGTGATCGAAGACACGCAGCCTACCGCTGCCACGTTGCCCGCGGTGGTGCCGCTCGGCCGATTGTTGCTGCGCCTGCCGGCCAATCCGCCCAAGGAATACATGGACAAGGTGTGGGTCATCGCCAAGCAGATCCAGCAAGGCGTTGCCATGTCGCCGGGCGGGTCGTGTGAAATCGCTTCCAAGATTCCGGCCAGCGCGCCGGGCGTGCTCTATCTGCCGCTCGGCCCGACCCGGATCGCCGATCTCAATGCCGAGGCCCGCGCTGCGCTCGAGAAGACCGAAATCGGCGGCGTCGCCGAGCCGTTCCGCTCGCCGGCCGGCATCGAAATCTTCGTCCGCTGCGAACCCAAGCTCGTCAAAAAGCAACGTTTCAAGACGCCGACGCGCGATCAGGTCGAAAACCAGCTGTTCTCGGAGCAGATCAGCGCCTTGGCCCGCCGCTATCAACGCGACTTGCGCCGCAATGCCCATATCGAAGTTCGCTGAGCCGATCCTTCTCACCATGGGTGAGCCGGCCGGGGTCGGGCCGGAGGTGGCAGCAGCCGCGTTCAATGCGCTCGGCGGGGTGATCCGCAATCGGCCGCTGAAACTGATCGGCGATCCCGACGTGTTCGCGGCCTGCGGTGCGCCGCGCGAGGCGGTGATCGCGGTCAAGGCACGGGCGACGCGCGTTCCCGGCCAACCCGATATCGCCAACGCCGCCGCCACCATCGAAGCGATCGCATCTGCTGTCGCCCTGGCGATGAAAGGCGAGGCGGGAGCGGTCGTCACCGCGCCGATCAACAAGCACGTTTTGATGCAGACCGGGTTCGCCTTTCCCGGGCATACCGATTTCCTGCAGGCGCTGACCGGCGCCAAGCGCGCGGTGATGATGCTGGCGTCCAAGGCGCTGCGGGTCGTGCCGCTGACGGTCCATATCCCGCTCGCCCGCGTGCCGAAGCAGATCACCTACGAGGCCATCCTCGAAACCGCCGAGATCACGCTCGCCGCGCTGGCCCGCGATTTCGGGTTGGCGGCGCCGCGCCTTGCCATCGCCGGGCTCAATCCCCATGCCGGCGAAGACGGCGACATCGGCCGCGAGGAGCAGACCGTCATCCTGCCGGCCGTTGCGACGCTGCGGGCCCGCGGCGCCGTGGTGATCGGGCCGTTGCCGTCCGACACCATGTTCCACGACGAGGCGCGGTCGCGCTATGACGCCGCGCTCTGCATGTATCATGATCAGGCGCTGATCCCGATCAAGACGCTGTCGTTCTGGGACGGGGTCAACGTCACCCTCGGCCTGCCGATCGTGCGTACCTCGCCCGACCACGGCACCGCCTTCGAGATCGCCGGCAGCGGCCGGGCCG
>NZ_JBWZET010000278.1:0-2330 GCF_056722145.1 Rhizomicrobium sp.
GGGCAAGCGCAGGCCCTTGATAAATCGAGACACCGCGTGGGCCGCAGCTTCCTCGCCTTCAGCGGCGGAAGTGCGCTCCACAAGCTCGACAATCGCGCTGCCAATCACCGCGGCATCCGCAAACTCCGCCACCTGCGCGACGTGTTCGCTATTCGAGATGCCGAACCCCACGGCCACCGGCAGCCGGCTCCATCGCCTGATGCGCGCCACCAGAGACTCGGCGTCGCCGGTCAGGCTCTGCTGCGTGCCCGTGATGCCCACGCGCGAGATGGCGTAAATGAAACCCTTTGAGTGCGCGGCGATGGCCTCTAGCCGTTCATCGGGACTGGTGGGCGCGGCCAGAAAGATCGGCGCAAGCTCCACGCGCGCCATCTCGGCCAGATACTCGCCAGCCTCCTCGACGATCATGTCGGTCACCAGCACGGCATCGGAGCCGGCAGCCTTGGCGGCATCGGCAAAAATGCGCAATCCAAAACGCAAAATCGGATTCAGATAAGTGAAGATCACCAGGCCAGCCTCGGGCCTCGCCGCGCGAATCTCCGCGGCCAGCGCGATCACATCTTTGAGGCTCACGCCGCGCGCGACCGCCCGCTCCATTGCTCGCTGGATCACCGGCCCATCGGCCAGCGGATCGCTGAAGGGCACGCCCAACTCGATCACATCCGCCCCGGCGTCGATGGCCGCAATGGCGATGGCGCGCGTGGCATCGAGGCTGGGATCGCCCGCCGTCAGATAAACCACCAGGCCCGGTTTGTGATCAAATCGTATCGCCATCGCTTCTGGTTCTGTCTGTTCCCTAGTCCCTAGTCCCTCAGTCCCTCAGTCCCTAAGTCCCTAGCTTCAACTCCCGCGCCAGGATTCCCATATCCTTGTCGCCGCGTCCTGAGAGGTTCACCACCAGTATTTCATGGGCCGCCATCGCCGGTGCAATCTTGAGCGCCTCGGCCACGGCATGCGCGCTTTCAAGCGCCGGCAAAATCCCTTCCGTCCGCGCCAGCTTCACCACCGCGTCCAGAGCCGCCGCATCATCTTGCGCGACATATTCAGCCCGCCCCGAGTCGTGCAGCGCCGCATGCTCCGGGCCGATCGAGGCATAGTCGAGCCCCGCCGAGACCGAGTGTGTGAGCGCGATCTGCCCATTCTCATCCTGCAGAACATACGAATAGGTCCCCTGCAACACGCCCGGCTCTCCGCCGCGAAAACGCGCCGCGTGTTGGCCAAGCTCGGTGCCGCATCCGCCGGCCTCGACGCCGATCAGTCGAACCTCGCGGTCGGGGATAAACGCATGAAACGCGCCGATGGCGTTCGATCCACCGCCGACGCATGCGACCACTGCGTTGGGCAGCCTCCCTTCTTTTTCCAGGACTTGCTCTTTGATCTCGCGACCGATCACAAGCTGGAAGTCGCGCACCATCGTCGGATAAGGATGCGCGCCCAGCGCCGAGCCGAGCAGATAATAGGTCGTCCTGACGTTGGTGACCCAGTCGCGCATCGCCTCGCTGATGGCGTCTTTGAGCGTCTTCGACCCCGACGAAACCCCTCGCACCTCCGCGCCGAGCAGTCGCATGCGAAGCACATTCAACTCCTGGCGCTCCATGTCCACATCGCCCATGTAGACCACGCATTCCAGGCCCAGCAGCGCGCAGACTGTCGCCGTGGCCACGCCGTGCTGCCCCGCGCCGGTCTCGGCGATCACGCGCTTTTTGCCCATGCGTTTGGCGAGCAGGCCCTGGCCAAGCGCGTTGTTGATCTTGTGCGCGCCGGTGTGCAGCAGGTCTTCGCGCTTGAGGTAGATTTTTGCCCCGCCCAACTGCTCCGTCAGCCGTTTGCAATAGTAGAGAGGCGTCGGCCGCCCGGCATAGTCCTTGAGCAGCGCGCCCAGTTCGGCCTGAAACGCGGCATCGGCTCTGGCCAGATCGTATTCGCGCTCGAGCTCGACCAGCGCCGCCATCAGCGTCTCGGGCACGTAGCGCCCGCCATAAACGCCAAACCGCCCCGCCCGCGATTCGGATGGTGCTGCCGGTAAAATGATCGATGCCATAGGGGGCCTCCTCGGTGTCTCCGTTAAAAGAAACGAAAGGAACCCTCTAGTTTACTAGAGCGTGTTTCATAAATGGGTTCGGCCTCAAGCGAGGTACTTACTTTTGAGGCGGTTGGAGTGTTGAGCTTCTGCTATGAAGAACCGGCAGAAGCTGCTAACCGTGGAGCAATGGGATCTGATTGCGCCGTTGTTGCCCGAGCCGAAACGTCGACGGGACCATCGCGGCCGGCCATGGACGCCGAATCGCGCCTGCCTGGAGGGCATTCTGTGGATACTGCAAACCGGGGCG
>NZ_JBWZET010000279.1:0-33407 GCF_056722145.1 Rhizomicrobium sp.
GCTTAGCGGTAGTGCGCGAAAGGATACATAGGGAATTACGCGGATTCGCAAAATCGCGACAATGGGCCCCTATTTTGCGGAATATCAAAAGCGACATTTTAGTGGCGCGCATTAATGGAAGTCGCGCGATTTCGGCACAATACGCACATTCCGCGGATGGCGGTGCAGGTGCGCTGCCGCTTGGGAACGGAACGGGGGTGCTTCAGCCTCATCCTCAGAGAGACGCTGCAATTCTGCAGAGCGGTCGATGATGCGCTCTGCGACAAGATGGATCACGCCCTCAGGACTACGCTGAACCTTGCCATGCACAAGCAACAGTCGCGCGCCCATGATTTCGCGCCGGAAAACGTCAACCAGCCGCGGCCACACCACGACATTGGCGATACCGGTTTCGTCGCTCAGCGTAATGAAAACCACGCCGGCGTCGCCTGGCATCTGACGAACCAGCACGATTCCCGCTACGGCAGCGGCCTCGCCATCCCGGCTCTGCCCAATTTCGGCGCAATTCTTCACGCCTTCGGTGCGGAACACCGCGCGCAGGAACTCCATCAGGTGAGCACGCAGTGACAGGCGCATCATCTGGTAATCGGCCAAAACATGTTCGGACAAAGGCATGACCGGCAGCGGCGCGGTCTCTTCCGGTTCCTGAACGTCTACAAATTGGGCATCAAATAGCGGCAACCCGACTGGATCGGCGATCCGGCGGACCGTCCACAACACCTCGCGCCGGTCCGTGGCAATGGATTGGAAGGAATCGGCCTCAGCCAGAACGATCAAGGCCCGACGCGGCAGCCCGGTGCGGCTCACCAAGCTCTCGACAGCGCGATAGCCATTCCCCCGCCGCTCCCCAAGGGTGTCCGCCCAATCCTGGCGGAACCCGTCCACTTGGCGGAACCCGAGCCGGACGGCAGGACCATTCGGTCCCGATTCAAGAGTGTTGTCCCAGGCGCTGAAGTTGACGTCGACAGGGCGGACCTCCACCCCATGCTCGCGCGCATCGCGCACGATCTCGGCCGGGGCATAGAAACCCATCGGCTGGGAATTGAGCAGGGCACAACAGAAGGCGGCGGGATGATGCTTCTTGATCCAGGCCGATACATAGACGAGATGGGCAAAACTGGCGGCGTGACTTTCGGGGAAACCGTAAGCACCGAAACCTTCGATCTGACGGAAGCAGCGTTCGGCATAATCCGGTGCATAGCCGCGCTCCACCATGCGGCCCACGAATTTCGCTTTGAAGCTATCAATGGTGCCGAGATTGCGGAACGTGGCCATGGCGCGACGCAGGCCATTGGCTTCTTCAGACGTAAACTTGGCAGCGACGATGGCGAGCTTCATCGCTTGTTCCTGGAACAGCGGCACACCCATGGTCTTCTCGAGCACGTGGTGAAGTTCGTCGGGTGGACCATACTCAGGCGCCGGTGACGGAAAGGTCACTGCTTCCTTGCCTGAACGGCGCCGCAGATAAGGGTGCACCATGTCGCCCTGGATCGGACCGGGGCGCACGATCGCGACCTCGATCACCAAATCGTAGAACCGGCGCGGGGCAAGCCGCGGCAGCATGTTGAGCTGGGCCCGGCTTTCGACCTGGAAAACGCCGATGGCATCGCCGGCGCACAACATGTCGTAGACGACCGGGTCCTCGCGCGGCACGGTGGCGAGCGTCAGCGCCTTGTTCTCATGCACCTTGAGGAGATCAAACGCCTTGCGGATGCAGGTCAGCATGCCGAGCGCCAGGCAATCGACCTTCATCATCATCAAGGTGTCGATGTCGTCCTTGTCCCATTCGATGAACCAGCGCTCCTCCATCGTGGCAGGCCCGACCGGAACGATTTCGTCGAGACGGTCGCGAGTGAGGACGAAGCCGCCGACATGCTGCGACAGGTGACGGGGAAAGCCGATCAACAGATTGGCCATGCGCACCGCCTGCCCGATCAACAGATTGCCGGGATCGAGCAGACCCTGGCGCACTTCGGAGTCCTTGAGCCGGCCGCCCCAATGGCCCCAGATGCCGGAGGCCAGCGCGGTGGTGACGTCTTCGGTCAGCCCGAACACTTTTCCGACTTCGCGGATGGCGCTCCTCGGGCGATAGCGGATCACGGTGGCGGCGAGCGCGGCGCGATGATGGCCATAGCGGGCGTAGATGTCCTGGATCACCTCCTCGCGCCGTTCGTGCTCGAAATCGACGTCGATATCGGGCGGCTCCTTGCGTTCCTCCGAGACGAACCGCTCGAACAACAGATCGACCTGCATCGGATCGACGGCGGTGATGCCGAGCACAAAACAGACCACCGAATTGGCTGCCGAGCCGCGCCCCTGGCAAAGAATGTCACGCTCTTTCGCGAACGAAACGATGTCGTGCACGGTGAGGAAATAGGCTGCAATCCGCATCTTGCCGATCAGCGCCAGTTCCTTCTCGAGGGTATCGCGGACCTTGCCGGGAATGTTGCCGTAATAGCGCTCCTCGGCGGCGCTCCAGGTGATGTCGGCGAGATGCTGTTCGGCGGTCTTGCCCGGCGGCACCGGCTCGTCGGGATAATTGTATTCGATCTCGGCCAGCGAAAACCGCATCGCCTCGGCGAGGCGCACGGTTTCGGCGAGGGCTTCGGGCGCGGCGGTGAACAGTTCGGCCATCTCTGCCGGCGACTTGAGGAAGCGCTCGCCATTGGCTTCCAGATGCCGCCCCGCCGTTTGCAGGGTGACGTGCTCGCGGATGCAGGTGAGGACATCCTGCAGCGGCCGGCGGGCGGGCTCATGATAGAGCACGTCATTGGTGGCGATCAGCGGCACCCCGGCGGCGTTCGCCACACCCTGCCAGTGGCTGAGACGGCGAAGATCGTCACCGCAGAGCGGCATCGTCACGCCGAGCCAGACCCGGCCATGGGCCACCAGCGTCTGCAACAGAATGCAGAGACTGTCGGCGTCGGTCCGCGGCGGCTCGGGGACCATTTCCTCGCCCGTATTCCAGGCTTTTTTGACCGGGACGGCCTCGCTGCGGCGGCCGGGACGCGGCGCCATCACGGTGAGGAGCAGCCCTTCCTGCCACGTCAGCAAATCCGCCAGCCCGAGCATGCATTCGCCCTTCGGAGCACGCAGCTTGCCGGCACTGAGCAATCGGCAGAGGCGCCCATAAGCGGCGCGGTCGGAGGGATACGCGACAATGTCGGGCGTGCCGTCTGCGAAGACCAGACGCGCCCCGACCATCAGCTTCGGCTTGGCGCCTTCCAGCTCGAGCCAGGCCGCATAGGCGCGCACCACGCCGGCGAGCGAATTGCGGTCGGCAATGCCGATGGCGGCGTAGCCGAGCGCCGCCGCCGTCGCCACCATCTCGTGCGGATGCGAAGCGCCGCGCAAAAACGAGAAATTGGTCGTCGCTGCAATCTCGGCATAAGGTCTCATGCGAACACCCCATGCAGAAACCAGTTGAGACCGTTCTCGCGATACAGCCAGAAGCGGCGGCCGTCTTCGTCTTCGACACGAAAATAATCTCGATCGGGCGCCGCGGATTGCCACCACGCCATAGCGATGCGCTCAGGTCCTTCCACCTGGCGGAGCTTGTGCACGACATGGCGCCAGCGGAAGGCTTCGCCGAGAAAACTGATGGGCTCGGGCGAGAACAACCGCAGCGGCCGCCGTGGCGCTTCGCCGGACTCCCGGATCGTCTCCCAGGGTTGCGGAGTTTTGGCCGCGTACTGCGCCGGCACCGTCGCGAAGGCCGCTTCCGGGATGTGGGTGTCCACGGCCTCGAACGACAGCACGCGATGGGCGCCGAAGCGCGCCGCCAGCCGGTCGGCCAACAGACGCACGTCGTGGGCGCGGGCCGCCTCGCTGTCGAGGGTGACGGCCTCGCTCCGGCAAGGCTCGCTGCGCAAGGCTTCCAAGCGGATGAGATCAAAACCGAAGCCAGGATCGAGCGGATCGGCGAGGGCATCGAGCTTTTCGCGAAACAGCCGCTCGATGATGGCGGGTTCGCGCGTCGGGGCGCCGGTTTCCACCCTGATGCAACTGATGCTGCCGTCGGCACGGAAGAACACCGCCTGCAGCGCCCGCGCGCCCTCGCCACGGTCCTCCAGATTCTTCGCCAGCCGTCCGGCCAACAGTTTGACGGTGGCGAGCAGTGTGGCTTCGGCGGTAACCGGTTCGGCAAAGCGCCGCTCGGCACGGTAATCGGGCAGCGGCCGGCGCGGCGAGATCGGCACCTCGGCACACCCCAGTGCGGCATCAAGCGCGAACACCATGCCCGAGCCGAAGCGCGCGGTCAGTTCGGCGCGGCCGCGATGCGCCACCTGCCCCACCGTTTTGAGACCGGCGCGGCGGAAGGCGTGTGCCGTGACCGGATCGAGAGCGAGGGCCTCCACCGGCAACGGCGCCACCGCGTCGCTGTCGCCTCCGACCGGCACCACCACCCCGTCGCGATAGCGGGCGAGCGCGCGGGCGGCCGCGGCCGAGCCGGCCAGGGCGCCGGTCACCGCAAAGCCCTGTTTCCTGAGCGCCGCGATGAGCCGGGCCAGCATCTTTTCTTCGCCGTCGAACAGATGCGTCGCCCCGCTGACGTCGAGAAGCAGGCCATCGGGCACATCAAGGGCCACGAACGGGGTGAAGCCGTCGCACCAGTCGGCAATCTTTTCGAGCAGGCGCCGGTCGGCCGGCGCGTTCGCCGCCATCACTTTGACCGCCGGCACCATCGCCCGCGCACTGGCGAGCGCCATGCCCGGTTGCAGCCCGAGGCTGGCGGCCCGGCAATCCACCGCGGTCAGCCGCATGGCATTGTCTTGCTTGGCAACGATGATCAGCGGCAGCCCGACGTCAGGCAGCGGACGCTTCAGCCATCGCCGGCGCAAACGGTCGGTCGCAAGGCGCGGAAACCACAGCGCTACGATCCGCCGGGCGGAAGACACCATCGTCACACCTCCACGCGATCAGCCATTGCCCTGCCGGTCCATGCCGGTTGCGTTGCAAATCCACATCCAACACCGACTGACCCCAAGTCGGGCCGTCATCGGACGGCGCGGCGCGCACCAGCCAGCGGGTTTCGGCTCCGCCGATGCCGGACGGGCTCGCCGCCAGCCGCAGCAGCAACGCCGTCACGCCCGACTCCGCCGCCGCCAGCGCCAGCCGGCGATAGGCAACGAGATCGAGCAGCTTGGGCGCCCCCATCAGCTCGATCACCGCCGCCCCCAGCGCGGCACAAGAAAGTGCATCCGAGGCCGCCTTAAGGGCGCCGGCGGCATCGGGCACCCGCACCAGCAACAGTCGCGAGGGGTCGAGCCCCAACTCCACCAGCCCGGTGGCGGCCAGCTCGCCGCATTCGAGCCCGGCATAATCCTGGCGAATCCACAAAATCGGCCCGCCGAGCCGCACCGCCAGAGCGGCCACAAACGCCGTCGCCGCCGCTTCGTGGCTGGGCGCCGCGAACACCTCGTGCAGCCCTCCACGCATCAGGCCGCCGGCCAGGGCGCCATCGAGCCGCGGCACCCCCAGCCCGACCCGCACCCCGAGGGGGGTGGCGAGGGCGGCGCGCAACAGCGCCAATTTGGGGTCGTGAACAGACATAATTCTCCCGTCTCCGGACACCCGAAAAGGCGCACCTGAG
Source organism: Rhizomicrobium sp. (assembly GCF_056722145.1). Taxonomy (NCBI): domain Bacteria; kingdom Pseudomonadati; phylum Pseudomonadota; class Alphaproteobacteria; order Micropepsales; family Micropepsaceae; genus Rhizomicrobium; species Rhizomicrobium sp. The sequence continues at coordinate 5,594 of NZ_JBWZET010000279.1, forward strand.
GGATGAAAGCTGAGATGGGGATCTTAGAACAAAAACGGAACGTATGTCAAGACCGCTACTTCCATCCCACCCAATCCTGGACCGGGAATAAGGTGGGATCCTCGTCGGCTTCCTCGTCGGGCGTGACGCAGACGGGCGAAGACTTGTCGCTGACCGCCACCATTTGGAAGCGATAGGGCGGGCGCCAGCGCACCATCAGATAGACCGGGCCGACGTAATGCCGGTCCTTGGCGGTCTTGTCGTCGTCGACGCCGAAGTCGATCGCGACTTGATAGAGATCGGACGGCGAGCACAACAGCGTGTCGCCGAACTCGCCGTTCATTGACGGGGCATGCAGCTTGGTGTGCCACGCCTGCAGCGCCGGATTGCTCCAGGGACCGGCCTCATTCCACTCCGCCTTCAGCCATTCCTCGACAAAGGCGCGCGGTCCCAGCGCCACCGGCTCCGTGCGACGGGCGCCGGCCGCATCGAGCGTATAGTGGTGGATGCTCTCATAGGAGTGCACCCCGGGATCGAGACTGCCGACGCGGTATTCCACCAGCGCCTCGTGATTGTTGATGCTGCCTTGGATGGGCGCACCGCCATGGAAATAGGAGAACGCCCGTTCATCGACCAGAAGGCGCGTATCGCCGTCGCGAGGCGACCGCCAGATGCGGTGATAGGTCGAGTGCCAGTTGGAGGCGCACCAGGATTCATGGCCCAGCACCAGGATGTTACGCACGCCGGTCTCTTCCGGGCGCCAGGCGATCTGCACCGCGTCGATGTTCTGCGGCTCGTAGGGGGCGCCAGCGACAATGGGGCGCTCGTCGGCAAGGATGCGGCGGAAGGTGGCGCCTTTCCATTCGTAGACATAAGCCGACTCGTCGTCGCCGCACAGAACGCCGAGTGAGCTCCTCACCGCCAGAACGCCGAATGGGACCGTTACGTCGGGCTTTTTCGGGTCGGCGATAACGACACCCGTGTCCTGCAACTCGATCGTGACGCCCTCAATCGAGCCGGTGAAATCCTGGAAGAAATCATCCGGTTTGGCCGGCGCGTCGAAACCGGTGAGATCGGCGGCAGTGAGCGCAGCGTTCAGCGCAGCGACAAACGCCGGCAGCTGATCGGCTGATTTCAACTCCGGCAGCCGGCTTTCGATCCAGTCGCGCAGCTCGTGCTTGATCGCCGTCATCTCCGGCACCGCGCCGCGCAACTCGAATTCGCTCGGCACCTGCCGGCGATGGGCGCGCACCTGCTCGAGCAAAAGATGGATATGGTCGAGCGAGGCTGCCGACGACGAAGCCCCCAGGGCGGCCGCAAAACCGGCCGCGAACAGAACGCGCAAAATGGTCATGGCAAGCCCCCCGATTGACTCAATCTTACGCCAAATCGCGTTATTTGACCGCGCCGGAATGTCCTTGCAACGCAGACGCAAGTGCGAAGATGCCGCCATCGCAACCCCTAAGTATTTTCCCTTATCACTTGGTTTACTTTGAATTAGGCCGGCGCAGCCCAGTGTTCCCGCCGTGCTTGCGGGGGAAACGCGGGCACAGCGAAGGCTGTCATGTTGCGCAACCTTGTTGCCCGCGCCAACCGTCCCAGCATTTGGGTCGGCCTCGGCATCCTGATGCTGCTCGCCGCGGCCTGGACCGGTTATGCCTGGCTGACGGTCACCGAATATCAGGACCGCGTCGTCGAAGAACGCGGCGATCTTGAGAGCACGGCGCGCGCCTACGCCGATTTTGCCGCCATGCTCGCCACCTTCGACATGAACGTTCCGTTCGGCATCGCCAGCGACGAACAGCCTGAAAATGCCAACGTCTTCTACGCCGCCAAGCTGCTCACGCGTTACCGCCACGACATCAAATCACCGCACGGTACGGCCCTGGAAATCCGCCCCGTCACGGCCAAAACTCCGACCATTCCCGACGACATGCTGGCAGCCACGGCGGAGCGCGACGGTCTCGTCGTCCTCGCCACGAGGCCGCGGGCCGTGGCGCTGGAAGAATGGCGACGCGGCGCTGTGTGGGAAGGCAGCGGCCTTGCCGTTCTCTCGCTGCTGATGCTGACCCTCGGCACCATCCTGATCGTCGAACTGCGCAAGCGCGAAACGATGGGGGTGGTCATCCTTGCCGCCAAGGAGCAGGCCGAAGCCGGCAACAAGGCCAAATCGGAATTCCTCGCCAACATGAGCCACGAGGTCCGCACCCCGATGAACGGCGTCCTCGGCATGAGCGAACTGCTGCTGGCGACCGAGCTCGATCCCGAACAGCGCCGCTTCGCCGAGGTCATCCATGAATCCGGCGAAGCGATGCTCACCGTCGTCAACGACATCCTTGATCTCTCCAAGCTCGAAGCCGGCAAGCTCGACATCGATTCGACCGAATTCGATCTCAACGGCGCCGTCGAACGCACCGTCGCGGTGATGGCCGGCAAGGCGCGCGAAAAGGCGCTCGATCTCGTCGTTTTCGTCGAACCCCATGCGCGCGGCATCTATCTCGGCGATCCGATGCGCATCCGCCAGGTGCTGCTCAACCTGATGAGCAACGCCATCAAGTTCACCGACAAGGGCGTGGTTTCGGTGCTGGTGCGACGGACCTCGGCACTGCCGGGGACCGACATTCCCTTGCGCTTCGAAGTCACCGACACCGGCATGGGCATCCACGAAGCCCAGCGCCACAGCCTGTTCCAGAAATTCTCCCAGGTCGATGCCTCGGCGACGCGGCGCCACGGCGGCACCGGACTGGGGCTCGCCATCTGCAAGCAGCTCGTCGAACTGATGGGCGGCCGCATCGATTTCGACTCGACGCCCGGCAAAGGCTCCACGTTCTGGTTCGAACTGACCCTGCCGCGCCGGCGCATCGCCGCGCCCGACGGCCAAGGCCTGCCCGCCCAGACCCGCACGCTGCGCACCCTGATGGTCGACGATATTCCGACCAACCTCGAATTGATGGGCCGCCAGCTGCGCATGCTCGGCATGGAAACCGCCGCGAGCGAAGACGCCTTTGCGGCCATGGCCGAGCTGGAGCGCGCCTGGCATCGCGGCAAGCCCTACGACATCGTCTTCCTCGACCACATGATGCCGGGCAAGACCGGTGTCGAACTCGCCCGCGATCTGCGCGCCAGCGAGCAGTTCCGCGACGTCAAACTGGTGCTGGTCACCTCGGCTGGACGCCAAGCCTTGAAGGGCGAGACGGTGCGGTTCGACTATGTCATCGAGAAGCCGCTGCGCCAGCAGTTCCTGCACGATTGCCTGGTTTCGGTCCTCGCCGCCCGCAACGATCCGCCGGCACCCGTGATCGAAGATGAACCGGAACAGGCGTTGGCCCGCCCCCTGCGCATCCTTCTCGCCGAAGACAATCGCATCAATCAGAAGTTCGTGCTCGCCCTGCTGGAAAAAACGGGCCACATCGTCGATGTTGCCGAAACCGGTCTCAAGGCGGTCGAAGCGGTGATGAAGAACGATTACGATGTCGTCCTGATGGACATCCAGATGCCCGAGCTCGACGGCGTCGCAGCCACCGCCCGCATCCGTCGGCTTCGCGGCAGCAAGGCTCGCACCCCGATCATCGCCATGACCGCCAATGCCATGATGGGCCAGCGTGAGGAATACTTAAGGGCCGGCATGGACGACTACATCGCCAAGCCGATCCAGCCCGCGATGCTGCTGACGCGGCTTGCCACCATCGCCAGCAAGGGCCGCATCGGCGACGGCGCCGCCTTGCGCGCTCTGCTGCCGATCAGCGCCGACGACGATATCAGCGCCGACGACGATATCAGCGCGAAGACCGCCTAGCCGAACGGCACGATCTTGTTGTCGGCGTCGTGCCCAATATCGGCGCGGCCGAGATATGCGATACCGCTTCGCCTACACCAATCGGACACGATCTCTTCTTCGCTTTGGCCGAATTCGGGATCGTTGGGCGGAATATCGCTGACCCGCCCGAGCCGGATGCCCGCCACCTTGCGGATCGCCGGATTCGAGGTCAGGTGGAACATGGTGCGGTCGATGGCATAGAGATGCTCCGACACCTCCTCCAGCATCAGGACATGATCGGTCAGGTCGGGCTCGAGCGGCGTGCCGAGCAGATGGCTCAGCACCACCATGTTGAATGCCGCAACCTTGGTCCCGGGCGTGAGCGACGGCTCCAAGGTGATGGCATCGGCGGTGTTCAGCCAGTCGAGGGCGCGCTGTACCGCCATGTCGCCGCCACGACGGGCAAGATCGGCCGGCATCGGCCCATGGGCGACGCGGCAGCCCTTCTTATAAAGACCGGCAAGCAGGAACCCGGCGTCGCTGTAGCCGAGATAGACCTTTTCCCGGGCGTAATCGTTGAGCTGATCGAGGACCCGCTCGGCAATGCGGCACGATCCGTAGCCGCCGCGTGCGAACCACACCGCATCGAAATGAGGATCGTTGGCGATATCGAGAAAGGCCCGCTCGCGCGCCTCGTCGTCGCCGGCGAAATGGCCGTCGCAGAGGTGGCACTGCGGATGAATCAAGAGATGCGGCCCGTCATCCATGTCGCCTGCCTGCAAGCGAACGCGATCGGCGATGACCGGATCGAGCCGGCCGGCCGGTGCGACGACGCCGATCAATTTGATGCGCATGCGACTTCCCCATTTGGGATCGGGCCCTTATAAGCTCGGGGCATGACCCTGGATAGACGCTATTTCTTTTGCGGGATCGGCGGCAGTGGCATGCTCCCGCTCGCCATGATCGTCGCCGGCCGCGGCGCCGCCATCGCCGGGTCCGACCGCGCCCGCGATCAGGGCCGCAGTCCGGAAAAATTCGCCTATCTGGCGACCCATGGCGCCGAACTTTTTCCGCAGGATGGGTCCGGCGTCAGTGATCCGGATACGACCGTTATCGTGTCGACGGCAGTGGAAGCGACGGTGCCGGACGTTGCCGCCGCCCATCGCATCGGTGCCCGCATCGAAACCCGCGCCCAGTTGCTGGCGAAGCTGTTCAACAGTGCGACACTGCCGATTGCGGTAGCGGGCACCTCGGGCAAATCCACCACCACCGGCATGCTCGGCTGGATTCTCGCGGCGACAGGGCGCGATCCGACCATCATGAACGGGGCGGTGATGAAGAACTTTGCCGGCAGCGCGGCACCGTTCGCCAGCGCCGTCGTCGGCAAAGGCGATGCCTTCGTCAGCGAGGTCGACGAGAGCGACGGGTCTATCGCGCTCTATCGCCCGAAAATCGCGGTGCTCAACAACATCGCCCACGACCACAAATCGATGGACGAGTTGCGCCTGCTGTTTGGCGATTTCCTCGGCTGTGCCGCCACGGCCGTCGTCAACCGCGACAACGCCGAAGCTGCCGCGCTGAGCGGGCCCAACTCCATAACCTACAGCCTCGTCGATGCCGATGCGTCGCTGTACGGCTTCGATCTTCAGCCCGCCCAGGACGGCATCGCCTTTTCGGTGCGCGAAAGCGGCGAAGTCGTGCGGCTGAAACTGAAGGTGCCGGGCCAGCATAACGTCGCCAATGGACTTGGCGCCATCGCAGCGGCGCGGGCAGCGGGCGTACCCTTACGCCAAGCCGCCGAGGCCCTGGCGGGATTTGCCGGCGTCAAGCGGCGGCTGGAACTCGTCGGTAATGCCAACGGCATCACCGTCTACGACGATTTCGCCCACAATCCCGACAAGATCACCGCGACGCTGACGACGCTGCACGATTTTCCCGGCCGGCTCCTGATCTGTTTCCAGCCGCATGGCTTCGGGCCGCTGAAGCTGATGAGGGACGGCTTCATCGACGTGTTCGCGAGCCAGCTCGGACCCGACGACATCCTCACCATGCCGGAGCCGGTCTATTTCGGCGGCACGGTCGACCGAAGCGTGTCGAGCGGCGCGATCGTGGCCGGGGTGGCGGCGGCCGGACGGCAAGCCTTTGCCTACCCGACCCGCGAAGCCTGCGGCGCGAAACTGCTGGCGCTGGCCCATACGGGCGACCGCATCGTGGTGATGGGCGCCCGCGACGACACCCTTTCCAGCTTTGCCGCCGGGCTGCTGCGCGCGCTCGGCTGATCAACCGTCGGCCTGCCGGTAACGCTCCCACGCCTGCATTCGTATTCATCGTCCGCCCACGGCGCATTGCGGTCGGGCCCGGCGTAGCATCGCAGTGCTGATTTTCCGGGGGCACCCATGTTCAAACCTGCATCCGCATTGCTTCTCACTGCCGCCTTCATCACGCCCGCTCTGGCCCAGAGCGAACAAGCTTACGATCCGGGCCGCTCCTGCCGATCCTATGTCCTGCAGCATTTGCCGGTTCCGGTGCGCTGCATGGCCGAGCTGCTCGGCAACTGGAGCCCGAAGCCTTACATCGACGGCGATCTGATGTTCCGCAATCGCGACGAATGGCTGACATGGAAGGACCGCGAAGACTATCGCCACTGGAAGGCCCACGATTACGCCTGGCACGCCGGCCTGCCGGCGGCACCCGTACCGGCTGCTGCGATGCCGCAGCCGAGCGTTGCGGCGGGCCAGCCTGGCGCGTCCCTCTTCTGCCCGCGCACCGTCACCGCCCGCCTGGTGCTTGACCGCGCCGCGCTGGAAGGCTGGTCCGGCGAGGATACTCTCGCGACGCTGCCGCTGGCCCCGCCGCCGCGGGTGGAAGGCAACACGCTTGTCTGCACCTATGGCCACGACCGGGTCACGCTCACTCGCCCGGCCTGGGGCCGCTGCACGCCGCGCGCCGACGGCAGCGGCTTCGACTGCACGCCGTAGCAGGGGCGCGACTGCCTGTCGAAACGAAGCGCGTGCAAAGACGCGCCACCAGCGCTATGTCAAACCCGGAGCCTGGGTGCGGTTCGCCGTCAGCTGCCCGGCACTGGATTTGAAGGGGGCCATAGCCATGCAACGCAACATCATGATCCGCGATGCCAAGCAGTATGTGTCGCGGAATCGCTGGTGGTTTGCCGGTGGCGGTTCGGCCGGCCTTCTTGCCATTGCCGGACTGGTGGCGCTGCTGATTTTCCGGCGCAAGCGCACGGCCTGATGGAGCCCGTCGCCGCCCAAAGCGGAGACCGTCCATTCCGCTGACCATTCCGCCGGCGGCCGCCTCCGCCCGATGGTAATCCGCGCGAGAATGCCGGACTGTCCAAGCCGATCCATCCCGATCCGATGGTACCGATCCCGCAGCGCAAAGTACGGCTGGATGGCGAAATGCCTGATTCCTGAACCACCGCGATTGCGCTATGACGCTCGGGTTCCAGACAGGCGTAGGGGCCACTTCAACGATTTCGCGGTGCTCACCGAGGTGGGCGCCGAGGCCTCACGACATGCTGTCGCACCGGACAGGGTTAATTCCACCAACACCGCAATTCGCCGCTGAGCGTCCGAGAGGGCTTGTGACAGCGCTTACTTGACACTGTCCGGATGATGCCGGATGGTCATAGCAACAATAAACATAGGTCTGACAGGGGGACCGCTTTGAACCTGAAACCACTCGATATCGGCGTCATACTCGGCTTTCTCGCGTTGAGCGTGATCGTGGGCTACTGGGTGTCGCACCGCGCCGCCAAGAGCACCAAGAACTACTTCCTTGGCGGCAATGTGCTGCCCTGGTGGGTCCTCGGCGTCTCCAATGCCTCAGGCATGTTCGACGTCGCCGGCACCATGCTGCTGGTCTACTGGATGTTCATCTACGGCTTGAAGAGCATCTGGATCCCGTGGATGTGGCCGGTCTTCAACCAGATCTTCCTGATGGTCTATCTGTCGGGCTGGCTCAGGCGGTCCGGCGTCACCACCGGCGCCGAATGGATCAAATTCCGCTTCGGCGAGAACCGCGGCGCCCAGCTGTCGCATATCATCGTGGTGATCTTCGCCCTGGTCGGCGTGGTGTCGTTCTTTACCTACGGCTTCAAGGGCATCGGCAAGTTCGCCACCGAATTCCTGCCCTGGCAACTGTCAGCCAACGCCGACACCAACGCCAACCTTTACGCCCTGATCCTGATGGGGCTGACGGCGGCCTATGTGGTCAAGGGCGGCATGTTCAGCGTCGTCATCACCGAAGTATTGCAATTCACCCTGCTGTCGATCGCTGCGGTCGCCATCGGCGTCATTGCCATGACCACGGTCGCCCCCGAGGCGATCCGCGCCGCCATTCCGGCCGGATGGGACAACATCTTCTTTGGCTGGCAGACGGGGCTCGATTGGAGCAGGCTGATACCGGCGGCCAACGCCAAGATCATCGCCGACGGCTCATCGCTGTTCGGGCTCCTGTTCATGATGCTGCTGTCGAAGGGCATCCTGGTTTCGGCAGCGGGTCCGGCGCCGAACTACGACATGCAGCGCGTGCTCTCGACCCGCAATGCCCGTGACGCCTGCAAGATGAGCGCGGTCGTCAATGTCGTGCTCAACGTGCCGCGCTATTTCATGGTCGCCGGCCTCACCATCCTGGCGCTGGTGTTCTATTCGACCACCATCAACAAGATGGGCGTCGGCATGGATTTCGAAAAAGTCCTGCCCGACGCGCTGTTCCGCTTCGTGCCGACGGGCCTGCTCGGCATCACGGTCGCCGGCCTGCTCGCCGCCTTCATGTCGAACTTCGCGGCGACCGTGAACGCGGCCCCGCCCTACATCGTCAACGACATCTATCGCCGCTTCATCAATCCCAACGCCTCGGACAAGACCTGCGTGCGCCTGTCGATCCTGTCGTCGCTGACCATCGTGGTGATCGGCATCTGCATCGGCTGGTTCATCACCTCGATCAACGGCGTCGTCGGCTGGATCACGGCGGCGTTGTGGGGCGGCTACGCGGCCGCCAACGTCATCAAATGGTATTGGTGGCGCTTCAACGGCTACGGCTATTTCTGGGGCATGGTGACGGGCATCCTCGCTGCCCTGATCCCGGCACTGCCGTTCCTGCACATCGATGCCGTGTTCATGGCGTTGCACGACAATCCCGCCTTGCCGCAGATGATCCGCGACTACTTCTCGCTGGCGGCGCCGCTGGCGGTGTTCCCGCTCATCCTCGGCATCTCGGTGATCGGCTGCTTCGCCGGATCGCTGTTGACCAAGCCGGAGAAGGACGAAGTGCTGATGGCCTTCTACAAGAAGACCCGCCCGTGGGGCTTCTGGGGCCCGGTGCTGAAGAAGGTCCAGGCAGCCGATCCCTCGTTCCAGCCGAACCCGGACTTCTGGCGCGACATGTTCAACATCGCGGTCGGCATCGTGTGGCAGACATCGCTGGTGGCGATGCCGATCTATTTCGTGATCCGCGAATACGATCGGGCCGAAATCGCGCTCGGCATCGTGCTGGTGACCAGCCTGACGCTGTACCTCACCTGGTTCCGCCACCTCAACAATGCCTATCCCGACGCCGAACTGGCTGCGGCCAAGGAGGCGGTGCCGGCGGAATAGTCCGCGCTACACAGATGGTGTGAGAAAGGGCCGGAGCGATCCGGCCCTTTTTTGTCTCAGACGGCTCGGCGAGATCGCCGCAAGCCGGCGAACAGCACCGTCAGTCCGGCGATGAAGAGTGCCGACGACATCGGCTCGGGTACAGCGGCCAGCGCCGCCGCCATCAGCGCGGGCGGGGGATCCAGTGCAGGATCGCTATCGGGCTCGGCAAAGGAACCACCGAATGCAAGGCTCACCCCGTCGTCGTAACACAACAGGTCGAATGCCCCCACTTCCGCAAATTGGCCGTTGACCGTGCCACTGCCGGACGGATCGGGAATCTGCGTCAGGTTGTTATGGATGAAGTCGAGAACGGCGTTCTCCGGCGCGTCGGGACAATCGCCAAGGGCGGTGCAGGTGTTCAACGCCAGGATGTCGGCGATCAGAGCCTGCTGATCCACGCCGGGAAACAGCGAACTGAAGGGGCGGCCTTGCACCGCCTGCGCCAGATCGTGCGGCAGGCTGAGGACGAGGTGCTGCCCGTTTTCGTCAGCGACGGTGCCGAGGATGGCGTAGGTGTCGATGGAGCTGTCGGTGGTGTGCCAATCGTAGGTGAAGGGCTGGTCGGACGCGGAGACCGTCAGCGGCGCGCCGCCGATGTAGTTGATGTAGGAGGAATAGCCGCCGACCAAATTGTTTTGACGGTACATGATCAAATTCGTCAGCGGCGGATCGGCAGGATCATCGCCGGGAAAGACGAAGCTCACGCCGATATTCCAGATCGGGTCGGCCCGCATCGGCGAGGCCAGCAGGGAAGCCGCGGCCACGGCCGCGAGGAATAGAGAGCGCACAGTGCAAACCTCTTGGTTTGCACGCAGAAGCAGCAAGCGACGTGCCACCGCGAACGGGGCCAGGGACTCAACCACTTAGCAAGTGACGCCAGTATCGACCGTCAACCCCGTTGACAGCGGCACGGCGACATTGTCTGCAACCACAACAAAAAGGGTCGGATCGCTCCGGCCCTTTTGCTGTTGAACACGGTGGTGTCAGCTCAGCACTGCCTCGACCTTGACCGACGTCACACCGGCGGCTGGCGGCGGCACGATCGAGCCGTCGATCGCCTTGCCATCGACCGTGAGCTGCACGCGATTGCCGGTACCGGCCCGCTTGACCGAGATGTCATACGTCACGCCGCGATAGCTGCGGCTGGCGCTGAAGCCCGGCCACGCCTTGGGAATCACCGGAGCGACGCGCAGTCCCTGATATTCGGGGCGGATGCCGAGAATCCACTGCGTCGCCGCGTAATAGGTCCACGCCGCAGTCCCGGTCAGCCACGAGTTCTTGGCTTCGCCATGGGTCGGGGCATCGCGTCCGGCGATCATCTGCGAGAAGACATAGGGCTCGTTCTTGTGCACGTCGGAAATCTCTTCGCGCGCCGACGGGCAGATGCGGGTGTAATAGTCGTGCGCCTGATCGCCGTTGCCGACGATGGTTTCGGCGATGATCACCCACGGATTGTTGTGACAGAAGATGCCGGCGTTTTCCTTGTAGCCCGGCGGATAGGACGAGATTTCGCCAAGCTCGAGGTAATAGCGCGAATAGGCCGGCTGCTGCAGCACGATACCATGCTTGGTCGCGAGATGCTTATTGACCGACGCGAGCGCCTGCTTGGCGCGGCCGTCGTCGAGACCGATGCCGGCGATGACGCAGAAGCCCTGCGGCTCGATGAATATCTTGCCTTCCTCGCATTCGGCCGAGCCGATCTTCTTGCCGAAGTCGTCATAGGCGCGCAGGAACCATTCGCCGTCCCAGCCGTGCTTCTTGACCACCTCTTCCATGTCGCGCGCGACCTGGAGATAGAACTCTTCGTCGGCACTCTTGCCGGCTTCACGGGCGATGGCCGCGAGTTCCTTGGCCGACAACACCATCAAGCCGCCGATGAACACCGATTCCGCCGTCCTGCCGTCGGTGGCGCCTTTCAGGCACTGGAACGACTGGCCCGGTTCGTCGGAGAAGCAGTTGAGGTTGAGGCAATCGTTCCAGTCGGCCTGGCCGATCAGCGGCAAACCATGCGGCCCCAGATTGTCGAGCGCGTACTGGAGCGAGCGGCGCATGTGCTCGTAGAGCGGCACTTCGGTGCCCGGCGTGGTGTCGAAGGCGACCTGCTCGTCGAGGATCGAGAAATCGCCGGTTTCCTTCAGGTACTGGCCGACGCCGACGATCAGCCAATGCGGATCGTCGTTGAAGCCGCCGCCGATGTCGTTGTTCCCCTTCTTGGTCATCGGCTGGTACTGGTGATAGGCGCCGCCCGAGGCGAACTGGGTCGCCGCCAAATCGAGAATGCGCTCGCGGGCGCGTTCCGGCACCATGTGCACGAAGCCGAGCAAATCCTGGTTGGAATCGCGGAAGCCGAGGCCGCGACCGATGCCGGATTCGAACGTCGAGGCCGAGCGCGACATGTTGAAGGTCGCCATGCACTGATAGGCGTTCCACACATTGACCATGCGATCGGTGTGGATGTCGGGCGTTTCCACCTGGCACTTGGCGAGGAGACCGTCCCAGAATGCCTTGAGCACCGCAAAGGCTGCGTCCACTGCAGCCGGATCGCGGAACTTGGCGATCGTCGGCAGCACGCCCGTCTTGTTGATCGTCTGGCTCCCCGGCGGATCGAACTTCTCGTCCTTGGGATTTTCATGATAGCCGAGCACGAACACGATGCGCCGGCTTTCGCCAGGCTTGAGATTTACCTTGATGTGATTGGACGCGATCGGCTGCCAGCCGAATGCAATCGAGTCGTCCGACTTGCCGTCAACCACCGCCTTGGGATCATCCCAGCCGCGCCACGGGCCGAGGAAGTTTTCGCGCTGGGTGTCAAAGCCGGCAAGCTTTTCCGAACAGGCGAAATAGGCGAAGTGGTTGCGCCGCTCGCGGTATTCGGTCTTGTGGTAGATGACTTCATCCACCACTTCCACTTGCCCGGTCGAGAAATTGCGCTGGAAATTGGTGGCATCGTCCTGGGCATCCCAGAGGCAGAATTCAGCGACCGAGAACACCGACACGTCGGCCGCTTCGGCGCGTTCGTTGGTGACGGTGACGTCCCAGATTTCGAGGTTCTCGCCCACCGGCACGAAATAGCGCGTGGAAGCGGCGAGACCATCCTTCTTGCCGGAGATGATCGAATAGCCCATGCCGTGGCGGCACTCGTAACCATCGAGCTTGCCGCGCACCGGCATCCACGACGGCGAGAAGAAGGCGCCGCTGGCGTTGTCGCGCAAATAGATGTAGCGACCGCCAAAATCGAGCGGCACGTTGTTGTAGCGGCCGCGGGTGATACGTCGGAGCCGGGCGTCCTTGTAATAGGAATAGCCGCCGGCGGTCGCCGACAGGATGCCGAAATAGGCCTCGCAGCCGAGATAGTTGATCCACGGCATCGGGGTGTCAGGACGGGTGATGACATATTCCCGGGCGTCGTCGTCGAAAAAGCCGTATTTCATGGCGCTTCTTTCTCGTTGCCCAGGCGGTGCAGCAGTTCAAAGCAGACGCGGGCGTTGTGGTACGGGCACTTCCATGGACCGACGAGCACGGAGTCGGCGTCTTCGCGCTCGCTGAGAACAACCCCTTCCCGCGACAGCTTGGCGTGCCATTCGCCATGCTGGCGGTCGACGACATGGGTCTCGATGTAATCCCAGATGCGGGACGCGGCGGTGCGGAATGCCTCCTCGCCGGTAAGCTCGAAGGCGTTATAGAAGCCGACGACGGCCTCGGCCTGTACCCACCAATGCTTCTTGGCATCGACGAGGCGCCCTGCCTCATCAGCTTCGTGGAACATGCTGCCGTCGCCGTCGAGACCATGCTGCATGGCGGCGCGCGCCATGGCGATCGCTGCCGCACGCGTGCGCGCGATCAACGTTTCGTCACCGACAACCTCGGCGGCTTCGACCAAGAGCCAGCTGCCCTCGATGTCATGCCCGTAGGAGACGTGGCCGCTCAGCGAATTCCATGCCTCGTCGAAGAACAGTTTGAAGCGACCGGCGTCGGCGTCGACGATATGCTCGAGCATCGTTTCGATCAGCGCCTTTTGCTGCTTGCGCAGGCCTGCGTCGGGCCACACCCGCAACAGGTTGGTGTAGCCTTCGAGCACATGCAGGTGCGTGTTCATCGACTTCGGACTGTTGAGGTCCTTGTCGGACAGCCGCATGTCGGCGAGCGGCTTCCAGTCGTGATCGCGCGCCTCGATATAGCCGCCATGGACCGGATCGAAGGCGTGGCGTTCGATCAGATCGAACAGCTTCTTGGCGAGATCAAGCGCGGCAGGGTTTTCGGTCAGCCGATAGTATTCGGACAAGGCATAAATGCCGAACGCCTGGGAATAGGTCTGTTTGCGCGTCGCCAGCGGCGCACCGGAGCCGTCGAGCCACCAGTAGAGACCGCCTGCTTCGCCATCCCAGAATCGCGTCGCGACATACTCGAACGCCCAATCGGCCGTCTGGCGCCATTCGGGGCCGATCAGCCGCGCCGCCATGGCATACGTCCACAGAATGCGCGTGTTGACGACCGAGGCGCGCGGCGCATCGGCCCGCACCGTCAGGTCTTCGCTAATCTCACCAAAGAAGCCGCCCGATGGATCCAAAGCATGGCGCGGCCAGAACGGCAGGATATTTCCCACCAGCTCGGTCCGTACCCGATTAGCCCAATCCACAGGCGACAGCGCGGCCATTTTTGTTTGGGCCGCTGCTACTGCCCTTGTCATGTCTTACCCTGAAACTTCTGACAGCGCTTACAGTCCCCTGGACGGCCCCTCGGAGTCAAGCACTTCGCGCGCGCATCGCGGATTTGCGGCCGCCATGGCCGGTCCTTCCGGCCGGACATCTTGCCGCGCCTTGGGAACCGGGTGGTTCGCGCTGCGCTCAGACCCCTTCTGATGACAGAATGACTGGCTCGCCCACCCGGCGAGGATAAGGCGTTCGGCGCCTGGATCTGCGGCCTTCACTGAGTTGAAACCGGCCCGGCGCCAGGATTTGATTGCACCGGGACGGGTCAGGGGCGACGACATGAGCGTCATCGAGTGGAACAAGGGCTACAGCGTCGGCGTCGCGATCTTCGACGAAGAGCACAAGAAGCTCATCGCCATCATCAACCAACTGCAGACGGCGATCGCTGCGGGCGTCGACAAACTGGCGCTGCAACGGATTTCCGACAGCCTCGTCGAATATACCCTCATGCATTTCCGCCACGAGGAGATGTATTTCGACGATTGGGCCTATCCCGAAGCCGCCGAACACATCGCCATTCACGCCGAGTTGCGCCGGCAGGTTTTCGAATACCGCAAGCAGATCATGGAAAAGGACAGCGCCGTCCTGGCCGAAGAACTGGTCCAGTTCCTGAGCGACTGGCTGACCGAGCACATCCTGGTCGATGACCGCAAATACGGCACATTCCTGTTTGAAAAGGGCCTGCGTTAGCCTCCGGGACGAACCCCTGCCATGCCTCTCATTGAATGGTCCGACCAGTACAGCGTCGGTCTCGACATCTTCGACAACGAGCACAAAAAGCTGGTCGCCATCATCAACGACCTGCACGATTCCTTTGAACGCGGTGTCGACCGCAGCGTCGCCGAACGCGCCCTCGACAGCCTCGTCGAATATACCATGCTGCACTTCCAGCATGAGGAGATGTACTTCGACGACTGGGCCTACCCGGACGAAGCCGCCCACCGCATTGCCCATCAGGAACTGCGCGCCCAGGTGCTCGAATATCGCGCCGCACTGACCGCCAAAGGCGGCATCGAAATGGCGCTCGAGCTCATCGTGTTCCTGCGCTTCTGGCTGCTCGGCCACATCATGGCGGACGACAAGAAGTTCTGCCAATTCCTTCACGACAAGGGATTGCGCTAGGCTTGGTCGCCCCGACATGGCGCGCTAGACTTGCACCATGCACGCAATGATCCTGGAAGCGGCGGGAACCCCGCTGCGCCTCACCGAGACCGGCCTGCTGCACCCCGGCCCCGGCCAGGTGCGCCTCACGGTCAGCGCGTGCGCCGTCTGCCGTACCGATTTGCATGTCGTCGACGGCGATCTCAAAGAGCCCAAGCGGCCGATCGTACCTGGACATGAGATCATCGGCCGGGTTGCCGAGCTGGGCGAAGGAGTCAGCGGCCTTTCGGTCGGCGACCGCGTCGGCGTGCCATGGCTCGGCTGGGCATGCGGGGCGTGCGAATTCTGCCGCCGCGGCGAGGAAAACCTCTGCCCCGAGGCACGGTTCACCGGCTATCAAATCGACGGCGGCTATGCCGAGGAAGCCGTCGCTGATGCGCGCTTCGTCTTTCCCATCCCGGACAATTACAGCGACGAGGAAGCTGCGCCGCTGATGTGCGCCGGACTGATCGGTTGGCGCTGTCTGAAAATGGCGGGGTCGGCGGCACGGCTCGGGCTCTACGGTTTCGGCGCGGCGGCGCACCTCGTCATTCAGGTTGCCAAGGCGCGGGGGACGCGCGTGTTCGCCTTCGTCAAACCGGGTGACGACGCCGCCAAGGCGTTTGCCCGCGCGATGGGCGCCGAATGGGCTGGCGATTCCGACGCTGCAGGCCCCGAGCCGCTCGATGCCGCCATCCTGTTCGCCCCCCGCCGGAGAGCTCGTGCCGGCGGCGTTGCGCGCGATCCGGCCCGGCGGGACCGTCGTCTGCGGCGGCATCCACATGAGCGACATCCCGTCGTTTCCCTATGAGATTTTGTGGGGCGAGCGGCAGATCAAGTCGGTCGCCAACCTGACGCGCGCCGACGGCGCGGAGTTTCTCGCCTTCTGCGGCGAGCACAAGCTCCAAACCACCACGGTCGCCTATCGTTTGGCCGATGCCAATCAGGCGTTGTCGGACCTGCGCGACGGCCGGTTGACCGGCGCGGCGGTGCTGATCCCCTAAATTCAGCCCGGCGGTCAGCGCGCTCCCAACACGGCGGCGAGCCCGGATTCGATCTTGGCGGCGTCGGGGCCAAGGATCAGATGCAGGCTGGTGCCCAGGCGTGCCACGCTGCGAACACCAGCGCTGCGCAAGGCCTGCTCGTCCGCGGTGTTGCGGTCCTTGAGTTCCACCATCAGTCGGCTCGAACACCGCGATATCCGCACGATATTGGCAACGCCGCCAAGCGCCTTGACGAATGCCGCCGTGCTGCCCAGCGGCATCGGTTTGGCGCGCGTGACCGGCTTGGGCGGTGATATCTTCGACTGGTTCATCGCGGCGCGGATTTCGGACGCGATCTGATCAGCGGCGGGGCCCACCACCACCTGCAAAGCATTGGCCGATGGCCGGACGAAGCCCTTGGCGCCTAGAGCCTTTAATTTCGGCTCATCGACGACGGCATTGGCGTTGACGATCAAACGCAACCGCGTGGTGCAGGCATCGACACTGGCAAGATTGCCGGCACCGCCCAATGCCGCGA
Organism: Rhizomicrobium sp.; assembly: GCF_056722145.1. Classification (NCBI taxonomy): domain Bacteria; kingdom Pseudomonadati; phylum Pseudomonadota; class Alphaproteobacteria; order Micropepsales; family Micropepsaceae; genus Rhizomicrobium; species Rhizomicrobium sp. Next base: position 22,357 of record NZ_JBWZET010000279.1, read on the forward strand.
GATACGCCTCGCCACGCCCCGACGCATCGACAACCTTTACGGCAGCGGCCGGCTCCGCATCCTCGCGACCGAGCGTCTTCAAATCAAAATAGTGAATCGCGAGCCGGAAGAGGCCGTAATAGATGGCGAAATACGCCAGCCCCACCGGAATCAGCAGTCCGGGGTGTCGCGCCTTCGACAGGTTGATGACGTAGTCGAAAAAGCCCGCCGAAAAGCCGAACCCGAGATGCACATCCAGCAAACTCATCACCACCATCGCAATACCGGTGAGAACGGCATGAAGCGCGTACAACAGCGGCGCCAGGAACATGAAGGTGAATTCGATCGGCTCGGTGACGCCGGTGAGGAAGGCCGTCAGCGCCATCGACGCCAGCATGCCGCCGACCTCTTTTTTCCGCTCGGGACGGGCGGCGTGATACATGGCAAGGCAGGCCGCCGGCAGGCCGAACATCATCACCGGAAAAAAGCCCGTCATGAAAGCCCCGGCGCTGGGATCACCGGCCATGAAGCGGTTGAGATCACCGGTGACGCCATGGAAGCTGCCGAGATTGAACCATACCAGCGAATTCAAGATGTGGTGCAGGCCGGTGACGATCAGCAGGCGATTGAGGGCGCCATAGAGAAACAGACCCAGCGCCCCGAGGCCCACGACGCCGCGGCTGGTGACATCCATGAACGTCGAGATCGCAAACCACGACTTGCCGATGACAAAGGCGAGCACCAGCGCCGAAAAACCGGCCGCGATCGGCACGAAACGGCGGCCACCGAAGAAGGCGAGATAATCGGGCAGCTTGATGGTGTGATAGCGGTTATAAAGCCACCCCGCGATCAGGCCCGAGACGATGCCGGTCGGTACCGACAACCGGAAAATCGCCTTGTCCTTGAACGCGGCTTCCGCCCAGCCGGCCGCATCGCCGGTGAAGCCACGGACGACCTCTGGCGGGACCACCATCAGCGATTTCGCCGCCGTGGTCGCCACCACGAAACAGACGACACCCGCCAGCGCCGCGGCGCCGTGGTTCTCCTGGGCAAGCCCGACCGCCACACCGGCGGCAAACAGCAGGCCGAGATTGGCGAAAATGGCTTGTCCGGCCGCGGCAACGAACGGCAGGTAAGGCAATACCGCGGGCACATGTTGCCAGATGTCGGGCTGGCCGAGGCGCAGCAGCAAGCCGGCCACCGGCAGCACCGCAATCGGCAGCATCAGCGCCCGGCCCAAGGGCTGCAGGGTTTCGAAAGCGGATTTCATGCGCACTCCTCCGCCGCGAAATTGGCTTTGACCAGCGCCCGCACCGCAGCCGGCGTATCGAGCGCGAGCGCGGCCTGGGCGGCATTGCGACAAGCGCTAATACTGAGTTTGCGAACCGCCGCCTTGAGGCGCGGAACAACGGGCGGCGGCACCGACAATTCCGACACGCCAAGCCCGATCAATAACGGGGCGGCATGCAGATCGGCGGCGAGACTGCCACATACAGCCGCCGTCTTGTTTGCCGCAACCGCGGCATCGGCGGTACGGGCGATCAGGCGCAACACCGCCGGATGAAGGGCATCAAGCTCGGCCGCAAGGGTGCGGTGACCGCGGTCGATGGCGAGTACGTATTGAGTCAGATCGTTGGTGCCGATGGAGAGAAAATCGGCTTCGCTCGCGAGCTGATCGGCCAGCATCGCCGCCGCCGGCGTTTCGACCATCGCGCCGAGACCGAGATGCGCGCATCCCATGTCGCTCAGCAGCACGCGGATGGCCCGAACTTCATGGGCCGCCGTGATCATCGGCAGCATGATCTTGACCGGCCCCTTGACGCGCGCCGCGGCCTTGAGCTGGGTCGTGAGAAGATCAGGCCAAACGCGCGCCGTGCGTACACCGCGAAGCCCAAGCTGCGGATTGTCCTCGGCCGGAAATTGCAAATACGGTACGGGCTTGTCGGCACCGATGTCGAAGGTGCGGATAATGAACGGGCGCCCCGACAGCGCGTCGGCGATAACCTGGTAGGCGGCGAGTTGCTCGTCTTCGTCAGGCGGGGTGTCGCGATCCATGAACAGGAACTCGGTGCGCAGCACACCACAGCCTTCCGCACCCAGGCGAACGGCCTCTTCCGCTTCGGCGCTTCCCTTGCCGAGATTGGCGAAGATTTCTACGCGGGTGCCGTCGGCGGTGTAACACGCGGCGGCGGCTTCGGCGCGCTCGCGACTTTGGCGCGCCACTGCGGCGGCAACGTCTTGGCGGCAGGCGACGACCGTGGTTGGCTCCGGTTTGAGATCGAGCACGCCTTGGTCGGCATCGATCAGCATCTCGGTGCCGTCGGCAATGGCGAGAACCTGCGGTCCCGCCGCGACCAGCGCCGGAATATTCATGCCGGCTGCAAGAATGGCCGCGTGAGCGGTAGGGCCGCCACCCGCCGAGACAAATCCGGCGATACCGGGCTTCAGATCGGACGGCAGGATTTCTTCGGCAATCAGGATGGCATTCGCCGGCAAAACTCGTGAGGGCTCCTCGATGACGCCGATCAGGCTGGCGACAAGCTGGCGCTCGAGATCGAGAAGATCGCCGGCGCGCTCGCGCATGCGGACATCGTCCATGGCCCTTAGCGTGTCAGCCGCCACCCGAATGCTGCTGCGCCACGCCCACGCTGCGCTCTTGCCTTCGGCGATCTTGGCTTCCGCGGCCGCCACCAGGCCGGGGTCTTCCAGCAGCGCATTATGCGCCGACAAAATTTGGCGGCGGGTGCGATCACCAGACATGGCGGCGATTTCGAGCCGGGCGCGCAGTGCGGCAATGGCTTCGCGCAAGGCTTTGGTTTCCACCGCAATGCCGCGCCCGTCTTCCGGCACCGCAATCTCGCGGTTGCGCAATTGCACCGCCACACCGATCGCCTGGCCCGGCGCCGCACCAATGCCATGAATCGTCGTCGCCGTGTTGGCAGGCAAGGCGCGGATGACCGGTGCCAGCACCCGATGTTCTTTCGCCCCAGCCGCCACCAGCACGGCAACAATGGCATCGGCGGCAGCCCGGCTCGGCGCGGTGACCATCACTTCGTCGCCTTGGCGTACACCCAGCGCCATGACGGCGGTGGCGCTTTTCGCATCGGCGGTGCGGCCGCGACAGGTGAGCGCTACAGCGCCGGCAACCCGCTTGGCGGCACCCGCGACCAAGGCCGAGGGGCGCGCATGCAAGCCGTGTTCGGCGGCGACAATTGCCTTGATCGACACCGTCGCCCCGCCGCCAACCGGTGAATCGACCGAGAGCGGCACGAGTTCCATCAGGAACGCTCCGGCGACAACCTCGCAATTTTCGGTGCGACGGGAGATCCGGAATCGCTCGCCACTCGCCACCACGACCGGCGAGATCAGGCTTTTCGCGCGCCCGGCAAGAAAATCGAGATCAGCGACCAGAACGGGATCGCCCGCCTTCACGCTCTGGCCTTCGCGCGCCAGGCGCTTGAACCCCTCTCCCTTCAGCGCGACAGTTTCGAGACCGACATGAACGACAATCTCGGCACCGCCGGCATGGCGGATGGTGAAAGCGTGCCCGGCCAGCGTCGCAATGACGCCATCGATCGGCGCCACGACGCGCCCATCGGTCGGATCGACCGCAAGCCCGTCACCGAGAATCGCGTCGGCAAAAACCGGATCGGGCACTTCGCCAAGCGGGCTCACCCAACCAGCCATCGGCGCCAGGACCGTGACCATGACTACTCCTTCAACAACGGCTGGACCCAATCGATCGCCCACACCGGATCGACCTTGCGCCGGGCGAAATTCAAGCACACATCATGGACCCCCGTTTGCGGCGGCAGATCGGCGTGCAGCGTCGTGAAGCGACGCACCCGCGGCAGCTTGAGGCTGGCGAGCAGCGGACCGGTGCAACTGTCGGCGCGGATTTCCAATGCGCCGCCGCGCGCGGCGGTGGGGTAAAGTGGAATCTTCTTGACGTCGTTGCCGATCTGGAAGTTGAACGGCAGCGGCCCGAGTGAGACGTCGAGTCCGCGGATAGGTGCGAGATCAAGACCGCGATAGATCCAGCATGGATTCATCACATTGACCATCGACACGACGGTGCCGCTGCGCTGGGCGAGCGGAAGATCGTTGGTGCACTGATCCATCGCCCACGACGTGCGCCGGAGGATCGCGGCGGCACCGAGGGCTTGGAAGGTGACGCCGCCAAGACGATGGCCGTCGAGATAGGTCGCCGCGGCGATGGTTTGCGCATGAGATGCTTTGAATGGACCGTTGTAGACCGGCGAGGCCTCATCCGGAACTCCGCCATCGGTGCGATAATGGATGACGCCGGCCTCCACCTGGTTGGCGAGCGCAATGCGCACATCCCGTCCCGCCGGCACCGCCGTGACCGCGACGGCAAATGCCGATTGCGACGCCGGAATGGCGAGGACGCGATAACGCTCAAACTCGGCCGGCAGCCGCATCAGGAAACTTTGCCAGTCGTGGCCGGCCGACCATCCCGTTTCAGCCAGCGCCGCAGCACGCGGGAACGCGGCGTAGAACACGCCCGCCGCCGTCGGCATATGCTCGGTCCATATGTTGGCTTGGACGCCGAGAAGATGGTGTTCCAACGCGCCCTGCGGCGTCGGAGCGAACGTATAGACGTCGGCGAGGCTCGACTGCGGGCCGCGGCACGTCGGCTCGCCCGCACGCGCGGCCTGACAGTAGTCGAAATAGAGGACCGGCGCCGGCGACAGCACGACATCGTGGCCGCGATCCGCGGCCTCGCCGGCGCTTTCCACCGTGCGCCAGCTCATCACCACCGCATTGGCTGGCGGCTGGCCTTCCAGAATTTCATCCCAGCCGATCAGTCGACGCCCATGCGCTGCGAGGAAGGTGCCGATGCGATGGGTGAAATAGCCCTGCAGCGCCTTGGTGTCGGCGACGCCGAGCGCATGCATGCGCCGCTGCACGGCGGCCGATGTGTTCCACTGCCCCTTTGGCGCCTCGTCGCCGCCGACGTGGATGTAGGGCGACGGGAACAGCGCCATCACCTCGGTCAGGACGTTGTCGATGAATGCGAAGGTGCTGTCGTCGACATTATACAAGTAAGGGAAGATGCCCCAGTCGCCGGACGGTCCATTCGGCACGCGTCGGGTTGAGCCGAGCCTCGGATAGGCCGAAATCGCCGCCAGTGCGTGACCGGGCATCTCGAGTTCGGGCACGATGGTGATGGCGCGCGCCTTGGCATAGGCGACGATGTCGCGAATCTGCGCCTGGGTGTAGTAGCCGCCGTAACGGCCTTCGCGGCGATTGTGGCGGAAGGCGCCGATTTTTGTCAGGCGCGGATAGCGCTTGATCTCGATCCGCCAGCCCTGGTCGTCAACCAGATGCCAGTGCAGCACATTCAGCTTGTGCCAGGCCATGACATCGAGAAACCGCTTGATCTCGTCCGGCGATTGGAAATGGCGGGCGGAATCAAGCATCAGCCCGCGCCAGCCAAACCGCGGCGCGTCGTCGATGGTAACCGCCGGAATCGCGATCTCGCGCACCGGGTCGGCTTCGGGCGTGGCGAGCTGGTAGAGCGTCATCGCCCCATACAGCAACCCGGCGTCATCGGCCGCGGTGATTTCGATTCCCCATGGGCGAACGGCGAGACGGTAGCCTTCGCCCACAGGTGTGCTGGTCCGGCGCAGGACGATCGCCGGGCCATCGGCATTTGCGACGCGCGACAGCGGCAGGTTGCGGGTCCGGCGAATCAGCCCGGCCAAAAAATCGGCGGCGAAGGCGCACGGCGCATCGTTCGTCTTGGTGCAGACGATTGGGGTTGCGCTGGTCAGCCGGAAGCCGCCCGCCTCGCGCGTCAGCTGGCGCGGCCACGGGGTCATGTTCAGATCGGCAGCGCAAGCGCCGATCAGCGGCATGGCGGCGAGAACGATCGCCGCTAATCGCAGTCGGATGAGCATCGTGGCGGGTCGCGTCGAAACGGCGCGCACTGTATCGGCGCCCCGCAACCCTGCAAAGCGGAAATCCGTGCTGCGGCACATACGCCGGCCGACCGTCACGCGAAAACATCGCTATAATGCGGACGGCTCAAAGAGACGGATGCGGATGAACGAAACGGACAGGGCAGTCATGCTGCACCGGCAGGGGCGTTTTGGCGAGGCCGAAGCGGCCTATCGCGCCGGCTTGGTAACGCTCCCGAACCATCCGGAGCTCAATTACGGGCTTGGTCTGCTGTGCGCGCGCAACGGGCGAATTGAAGAAGCCGACTACCGGTTCGAGCAAGTTCTGGCGACACACCCCGATCATGCCGGTGCCCTGAGGAGCCTGGGTGACGTCCTTGCTGCCGGTGGCCGGCAACACGAAGCAGTGCTGCTATTTCAGCGTTTGATCGCGCTCCAGCCCGGCAACGCCGCCGCCCATTTCGCGATCGGTCAGGTCCACAAACAGCTCGGCCAATTCCGCCAAGCGCAATCCGCACTGGAGAAAGCCGTCGCGCTCGATCCCGATAATCCGGGCTATCACTACACACTTGCCGAAACCGGGCCGTTCCGACCCGGCGACAGCCGGCTGGCCGAACTGGAGCGGCTGGCGGGCGTGGAAGACCGCTTTTCCGCACAGCAGCAGGCCGAACTGCACTTTGCCTTGTTCAAGGCGTGCGACGAACTCGAGCGACCTGCCGAAGCATTCGCGCATTTGGCGAAAGCCAACCGCCTCTTCCGCGCGCTGGTGCCTTATAACGAACGCGATGTGTTCAATCTTTTCCGCGAAATCCAGGACATCTACACCGCCGAAACAATCGGCCGCTTTGCGGGTGCAGGCCATCCTTCCGAAATTCCCGTGTTCGTCGTCGGCATGCCGCGCTCGGGCACCACGCTGGTCGAGCAGATTTTAGCCAGCCATCCCGATGTGCATGGCGCCGGCGAGATTCAATATGTCCAGGATTTGATCCTGGGCGCTCATGCCGGAGCCGATTACCCTGCGGACCTCGCGCAATTGGGCCAGCAAGGCCTGCGGCGGTTCGGCGGCTACTATGCGGTGCGGCTCGCCGCGTTGGCGCCGGACAAGAAACGCATCGTCAACAAGCTGCCGGCCAACAGTACCCATTTGGGGCTGCTCCACCTCGCCCTGCCCAATGCCCGCTTCATCCACCTGCGCCGCGATCGCCGTGACACCTGCTTCTCGTGCTACACCAAACTGTTCGCCAATGGCCTGAATTTCGCCTACGACCTCGGCGAACTCGGCCGCTACCATAAGGCGGCAGACGTATTGTCCGCGCACTGGTTCGATGTGCTGCCGGCGAACCGCCTCATTGAAGTGCAATATGAGACTCTGGTCGCCAATTTCGAACGCGAGTCACGGCGGCTGGTGGAATTCTGCGGCCTTGGGTGGGACGAGCGCTGCCTGAAATTCTACGAGACCAAGCGCGGCGTGCGCACGATGAGCGAATATCAGGTTCGCCGGCCGCTGTTCACGACCTCGATCGGCCGCTGGCGCAGCTATGAGCGCTGGCTCGGGCCGCTGCTCGAAGCGCTGGCATAAATCCAAACAAAAACGGAGCGGCAACTGCCGCTCCGCAAGAGAAGAGTGTTCGTATGAGAGGCGCCGCCGCAAAGCGGCCCCGGGCACATAGCGCGTGCCCGGGGGTAAGATTTCGGATCAATACTTCAGACGGATGCCGGCATAGAGCTGGCTGCCGTTCGAATAGAACGCACGCGGCTGATCCGGGATGTTGCCGTAATACTTCAAAGTCTGATTGGTGAGGTTCAGAGCATCAAAGGTGAGCGAGAGATTGTCGGTGACGGTGACCTGTACCGAAGCGTCAAGCGTCCCGTAGGCATCTTCGTTTTGTGCGAAGCTGCGGTCGAGGCCGACCAGCATCTTGGAGCGGTACGAATAGGACAAGCGGGTGCTCAGCCAGTTGTTTTCGTAGTAGACGCTGACGTTCCCCGTAATCTTCGAATCGCCGACCAGCGGGCCGCCGTTGCTGTCGTTGCCGTCAGCATAGGTGAAGTTGCCCTGGGCGCCGAAGCCGCCCCAAATCGGCTGCTGGATCTGGGCTTCAAAGCCTTCCAGCTGCCCCGAGCTGTTGACCGGCGCAGTGATGCTGTACATCGAATAAACCGGCGTCGTGGTGTGCGTGCCGGTCAGGGTCGAGTTCTGATACGAGCCCTGGAACGTCGAGTAGCTCACATACGACGACAGGTCGTTGTAGAACACGCCAACGGCCAGCATCGAGTCCGGCCCGTAGTACCATTCATACGAGGCCTGGTAGACGGCCGCCCGGACCGGCTTGAGGTTCGGGTTGCCGCCCGTGCCGGTCAGGATCAGGTCGGTGAGGTTGACCGCGCCGCCGAGGGCGCTGTAGTCCGGCCGCGACATGGTTTCGGCCGCCGAGAAGCGCAACGTCGCGTTGTCCGTCAGCTTGACGCTGAGATTGACGCTCGGCAGCACATCCCAATACTTGTGCTTGATGTGGTTGAGGTCGTAGTTGCCAAAGGCATTCGGCGTGCCGTTGGCATCGCTGACGTACTGCTGGACGTTCTCGCCGGTTTCGACGATACGGACGCCGAAATTGCCCTTCCAGCGCTCACCGCCGACATCGGCCATGAGGTAAGCCGCCCAGTCTTCTTCCAGGACGCCCATGCTGCCCTGCCAATAGAACCGCTCGTTTGCGGGATTGACCGTCTGGGCCGGCGTCAGCGTGTAGCCACGCCAGTTTGCCTGCGTGTAGAGATAGTTCGCGATCTTGGCGGGATCGCCGAGCGGCACGTTCGTCAGCATGTTTCCGTTGCCCGGCAGGTCGCCAGCATAACCGGACGGATAGCTGCCGGTGGCGATATCCGAGCCCGGGTCGCCGTAGGACGTGCCCGACACCCAGCCGAGGACCGAGCGCTTGTGTTCGGCGTAGCGCACGCCCGCCTTGACGGCAGTGAGCGGACCGACATTGACAGCCTGCTCAACGTCGAGCTGACCGTAGATTTCGCGATCGACCGTGTTGAACACGTCGTTCCAAGCCCAGTCGTTGGTGTAATTCGCGGCGTTGGCCAGCGAGACCAGCGGATCACTCACGGAAGCGGCTGCACTGAGGCCGTTCAAATTGTAGGAGAGACCGCCCTGAACCTCGCCTTCCCAAGCCGGCTGGGACGAGGTCCGGCCGACACCGCGGGTGTAACCGAACTTGGCCTTGATCGTCAGATCGGCCGTCGGCGTCCAGTTGGCGTTGCCGTTAAAGAAATACGTTTCCGAGCCCGAACCCGGACGGGCGATGAAGTCTGCAACCACGCCGGGGATCTGGCACTTGCCAGCAACCGGCGCCGTTCCAAGCAGACAACTGGGTCCCCAGGCGCCGTAACCGGCGTAACTGTTGCCGCCACCGTTGGTGTAGCCCGTCATCGGCGTTATCGCCGGGAATACCGCCGAGACCAGCGTATTGTTGACGACCTTGTAGGACGTCGGGGCGTTGTCGGCGATTTCCTGCGACGTGTACGCCATGACGTTCTGATTGTAGTTCGACGCGCCCATATGCGAGTAGAAGCCGGACACTTCGATGTCAAAACTGTCCGACACCTTCAACTGCGCGTTGACCACGCCGCCCTGGCGGATGCGCTGCTGGGTGAAGTAGGTCGAACCGATCAGGGTCGGATAGACAACGCCGATCAGCTGCGGATCGAGTGCAGCGGTCACGCTGCATGGAAGCGCGACGCCGGCAGGCGTGCAGGCGCCGGTCGGATTTGGCCCGAGGGTGTTGTAGCCAAGCGTTTCCTGGCCATCGCGGCGGATGCTGCGCTCTTCGTGGAAGGCCTGGATCAGGATGCCGAACCGGTTGTCATCCGACTTCCAGCCGAACAGGGCGTTGACCTGCGGCGTGGTGGCGCCACGCAACGTGGTGTAAGCGGCATCTGCGCTGCCCTCGATCGTCAGGTTGTCCTTCATGTCGAGCGGCTTGCGCAGCTGGATATCGACCGCGCCGGCGACGCCGCCTTCGACCAGATCCGCCTGCTGGCTCTTATAGACCTTCGCGGTGGAGACGATTTCCGACGGCAACAGCGTGTAGCTGACGGAACGGCCGACCGCCTGATACTGGTCGAGCACGAACCAATCGCCGGTGGCGACCGAATGGCCGTCGATCAACGTCTGCGTCAGGCTTGGGTCGGTACCACGGATCGACACGCGGTCGTTTTCGTCAAAGCCGCCTTCACCCGCCGCCGCGGACACCGTGTTGACGCCAGGAATGCGCTGGAGGGCGTCGGCGACGTTCTTGTCCGGGAACTTGCCGATGTCTTCCGCCGAAACCGCATCAACGATCGTGACGGCGTCGCGCTTGATGTCCATGGCGCGCTGCATCGACGCGCGAATACCGGTGACGACGACCGTTTCCATCGAATCCTGGGCAAATGCCGGTGCTGCCAGGCTCGCCAAGGCCAGTACGCTCGCTGACCCTACAAACACTCTCCTCAACTTCATGGCTCAGTCCTCTCTGTTGTGTCCCCAGAGTGCGCCGAACTGCCCTTCGCCGCCCCCTCTTGGACTCTATGCGACCCCCTATTGGGATCGCCAATTGCTGTCCAATGCAATACCATTCTTAAATTGGGCGGCCCTGTCAAGGGCCAATTTGTGCCTGTTAATGCGTCACAGGACACGTGTGGTCTGCCGTTTTTTTGGATTGACGAGGTGGAGGGGGTTTATGGTATTGCATTGGTATTAGCCTGGGCGCCCACGATTCCAGGCCTTTAGAGACCACTCAAGGAGGTCGCGTTGCCTTCCCTTTCGGCCATGATCGGCAACCTGGACGAGGACCACAGCTTGCCGTTGTACCAACAACTGCAACGGGGACTCCGGCGGGCCATCGAGATGAAACTTCTGGCGCCTGAAGACGCCCTGCCGCCCGAACGCGATCTGGCCGAAGAGTTCGCCGTCTCCCGCATCACCATCCGCAAGGCTTTGGACGGACTGGTCTCGGAAGGGCTTCTCACGCGCCGCCAGGGATCAGGCACTTTCGTCGCCTCCCGCGTCGAAAAGAGCTTCTCCAAACTGTCGAGCTTCACCGAGGACATGACGACGAGAGGCAAAAGCCCTCGTTCGGTGTGGCTGCGCAAAAGCCAGGGCAT
>NZ_JBWZET010000280.1:0-5133 GCF_056722145.1 Rhizomicrobium sp.
CGGGGGGCTTCGCGTGGACACCTTCAATTTTCTCTCGGTCTTGTTTTCCGTCATCATGGGCCTGGCGCTGACCGAGGTGCTGCAGGGCTTTCGCCGGCTGATCCTGGCGCGCCGCCGCGTCGTGCTCTACTGGCCGGCGCTCCTGTGGGGCGGGCTGATGATCCTGATCGTCGCCCAGGCGTGGTGGGGCATGTTCGGCATGCGCGTGTTCCAATCGTGGAATTTTGCCATGTACGGCATCGTCGTCGTGCAAATCACGCTGATGTATCTCGCCTCCGGCGTGGCGATGCCCGAGTTGCCCGAGCACGGACCGGTCGACATGCGCGCGGCCTATTTCGCCAACAACCGCTGGTTCTTCAGCCTGCTCGCCGCCACCATCGCCTCGACCTTTCTCAAGGACTTCATCACCGTCGGCCGGATCGGCCTGTCGTGGAACGTCGGCTTTCTGCTGCTGTGCTTCAGCATGTCGGTGATCGCGGCGGCGACGCGCTCGGCCTGGTATCACTGCCTGCTGGCGCCGTTCGTCATCGTGGCGATGGCCGTCTACACCACGTTTCTGTCGTTCTGGCTCTGAATTCCTGTGGCGAAATCGCAAAACCCTTGGCGCCGGCGGCCCTCGTACCCATATTTAGGGTAGAATTGCCGAGTCCCGCAGTCGCGGGCACATGAGGGGCTGAGCCATGGAATTTTCCGCAATCCTGCTGATCGTCGTCATCGTCGTCGCGCTGATCATTTTCGCCAGTTCGTGGTTCACGGTACGCCAGCAGAGCTGCGCCATCGTCGAACGTTTCGGCCGCTATGTCCGCACCGCGCGGCCGGGCCTGCGCTTCAAGTTCCCGCTGATCGAGACGGTGGCCCAGCGCGTGTCGCTGAGGGTGCAGCAGCTTCCGGTGGAGGTGGAAACCAAGACCGCCGACAACGTCTTCGTCAAGATCAGCGTCGCCGTGCAGTATCGCGTGCTGGAAGGCTCGGAGGCCGACGCCTGCTACAAGCTCAACAACCACGAAGAGCAGATTCAGTCCTACGTGCTCGATGTCGTCCGCGCCAAGGTTCCGAAGATGAACCTCGACGAGGTGTTCGAGAAGAAGGACGACATCGGCACCGCGGTGAAGAGCGAGCTCGACGTGTCGATGAAGGTCTACGGCTTCGAGATTCCCAACGCGCTGGTCACCGACGTCAATCCCGCCGACAACGTCAAGGCGGCGATGAACGAGATCAACACCCAGCAGCGCCTGCAGGTCGCCGCCGCCGCCAAGGGCGAGGCCAACAAAATTTTGGTGGTCAAGAACGCCGAAGCCGAAGCGGAATCGAAGCGCCTGCAGGGCGAAGGCATCGCCAAGCAGCGTCAGGCGATCGTCGGCGGATTGCGCGAAAGCATCGCCGCCTTCAAGGAACAGGTCGGCGGCGTCAACGAGCATGAGGTGCTCAATCTGGTGCTGATGACGCAGTATTTCGACACCTTGAAGGAAATCGGCGTCAACGCCGGCGCCAAGGTGATCCTGATGCCGCACTCGCCTGCCGGCATGGGCGACGTCGCCGAACAGATCCGCACGGCTATCGTCGCCGGCGGCGAAGCGGTCGAGAAGAAATAGGCGCGCGCCCTCAGCCGGGGGCGCGGTTTTCTCTCAGCGAGCGGCTGTTTTGGCTGCGGCCGCCTTCAGTTCGGGCCACTCCGGCGCATACGCCAGGGCTTCGGCATATTTGGCGTGTGCCTCGGCGATGCGGTGCTGGCGCACAAGCGCGTCGCCCCAGTGCTTGAGCGGATCGGCCCAGTGCGGCCCGCGCTTGTTGGCCTCGCCGAACGCCGCAATGGCGCCGTAGAGATCGCCGCGCCGCGCCAGCGCCTCGCCCCAAATATCGTAGGCATACGGCAGCGACGGCGTCAGGGCGATGGCGGCGCGATAAGCCGTCACGGCGCCGCCCCAGTCGCCGTTATGCTCGAACACCCGGGCTCGATAGGCGTAACATTGGACAAAGCGGCCGCCGCGTTTGAAGGCGGCTTCCGCCTCCGCCCCCCGGCCCGTCATCCCGTATACCAATCCGACGTAACAAGGCACGTTGCTGTAGGAAAACTGCAAATCGAACGAGGACTGGGTCATCTTGTCCAGCGCTTCCGTCGGAGCGACGGCGCGGCCATAGTCTTCATCATTGATGGCGCGATATGCGGCGACTGCCAACGTCTCGGCCGCGGTGGTGGGATCGTCGGGATCGGAGGCCGCCAAATATTGCTCCGCCGCCGCGAAATTGTAACGCGCAGCTTCGGCTTCGGCGAGTTGCGGCCCATTGATTTCGACCCCCGTTCCGCGGCCGTTGTTGTGCGTGGCGTCCGCCTGCAGGCTGCGCATAACCGCCGGCACGTCCTGAACCATGGAATAATACAACATCATCTGGAGTTCGGTCGGTTGTGGCTCCGACTTTGCCGCGGCGGCGGCCGCACGCATCTCCAGAGCGGAATGAAACGCCGCCTCCTCGCCCTCGTCGAATTGAATCATGTTGATGAGATTGCCCCAGCTCTTCCAGAAATGCGGATTGACCATCAGCGCCAGGCGATACTTCGCTTCGGCTTCGCGCCAATGACCTTGCTCCTGCAGCGCCAAGCCCCAGGTGTTCGCCAGATTGGGCCGATCCTTGTCGCTGACGCGCGGATAGGCTTGGGCGAGGAACGCAATTGCCTCGTCGAAGCGTGACGCATTGACCAGATAGACTCCGTAAAGATAGGGCTGCGCTTCGCCATAAACATATTCCGCCGCCTGCCGCACCAGCTTGGCGAGATCGGCGGGCGGCCCGCTGAAGGTCTTGGGACGAACGTCGTCCCCACGCACGCTGAGCGACAGGCTGCCGTCGGCCTGCTCCACCACCGTGCCGCTGACATGCTGATCGTGACCGAGATTGTCGCGCAGCACGCGCTGCAATTCGCCGAGCGAGACGCCGGTTTCGGGAACGTCGATCTTGATGTCGCTGGTCCAGGCCGACTTCAGCGCCAGCTTGGCAGCGTTGCCGCGCGTGGCGGTCTGCAACTTGTCGAGTTCGTCAAGCAGGATGCCGGCGACGGCGCGGCCGGTGGCGCCGCGTTGCGCCAGATCCGGCGGTACATCGAAGGCTTCCACCACGACGTTCTCCGACCGGCTCGCCCACCACATCATGGTGCCGAGGCTGCCGACGACGATGACGCCGGCGATGATGAACAGCACCTGCATCGCGATCTTCAGGCGCTCGGTCAGCAGTCGCGAATGCTCGCTTTTGCGCCGCAAGTCGAAATGGTCGACTTCGAGCGTGAGCAGCTGCATACGCTTTTCGAGATAGCTGCGGGCCGTCGCCGCCCGTTCGTCGTCCGGCAACTGGTCGATGGCGATCTTGTCAGCGATATCGACATCCGGTTCACGCGTTTCCACGGTGGAGGCTTCGTCATCCATGCGCGACTCCGTCTGTCGGTACGACTATAAAACACGCAAGCGACGGCCTTCGCACCTGCGCATTTCGACTGGAGCAGATGAACGCGCGTCGCGTTTGCATCCAATACCGTCTGCCCGCAGAACCTGAGACGCATTATCGCAATCTAAACATCGTACGTGATGCGCTACAAAACGACCGAGCACGGCGCGACCGCCAAGCCGATCGCCACAGTACCAGCAGGCGGCGGCCCACAATCGTTCGGCGGTATCACGCAATCCGCGTGCGTGGAAGGGTTGGGTAATCTGGTCGCCATTCTTTCGATCACCGAAGGCGAAGAGCCGGCGTGGCACGCCGGCAGACGGATGCGCGCCGCCACCAACGCCGCCCCTGCATAGGAACAGCCCCCTCCGATTTCCTCGTTCGGGCGCTCGCGGTGCCTATTTCACGTCGAGGCTTTGAACCGCCGTCACGGGATCGGGGACGGCCGCTTCATGCGCCACGATTTTCCAGCCGCCGGCCAATTTTCGCACCACCACAAGATTGACGCCGAATGCCTTCTGGCCGGCATTGTTGGCATCGTAGCGGTCGATGGCATAGGCCACGTCGCCGGCGCAATCGACGCGCAACAGGCGGATGGAATCGATGTGGTAATGAGCGCCGATGCCGAGCTGCACATAGGCCTGGATCGCCGCCCGGCCCGCAACGATTCCGGTCACGTAGTGCTGGGTGAGATACGTCGCCCCCTCGGCGTACAGCCCGGCCACTTTCGCGGCATCGCCGGCGTTGTAGGCCTCCTGCCACGTATGGATGATGTCAGAAACCGCCGCAGCCTGCGCGGTGCAAGTCGCGGGCACGACAGCGTCCTGTGCAAATGCCGGCGCGGCGAGTGCGACGGCGCCAAACACGAAACCTTTCACATTTTTCTCCACGACAAACCGGGTCGCCACGTTAGCATCAGCGCGCGTTATCCGGCCGGGCACGTCGTCGCAATTGGGACGCGTTGGGCTATCACGCGCCCACGCCGTTACAGCGCCTAAGACGCATTATCGCAATTCCAGCGTAGCGCGAGATCCACGACAAACGGCTATTTATTCCGGCTATTCGGGGTTATTCCGATTATTCCGGGGTTATTCCGGGGTTACTCCGGGGTTATTCCGGGGAGTTATTCCGGGGAGTTATTCCGGGGAGTTATTCAGGGGACACTATACTTCGGGTTATTCCGGGGACACTATACTTAATTCCACATATTCCGGGCTTCTGCGAGAAAATCCACTCTGACCCAATTAACGGAGAGGCGGAGGCAGAGTGCGGGCGAAAATGTCGGGCCGCGTGCGGATGAAATCAGCGCCCCCGCATGGCACGACCGCTCCGCGCCTCCGCGTGAATCTCCGTTTGTGGCGAACAATGGGGTCAGAGTGGATTTCTCGATCACTGCGTGCGCCACCGACGATGGTTGGAAAAATCCACTCTGACCCCATTTTTAACCAAAGAATCCCAAGTGGCACGACGCATCACTCCGGTTGCAATTGCGGCGCATCTGCCGTTTACCATTGCCGAACATTAAATCGTGATCGGGGCTCACTTTTTAACTTGATTGTTCGCCCAATGTTCCAACATCCTGTGCGTGCAATTCTGGATGGAGCAAGCAGACACTGGAGCGGTGAAGAAAGGTCGCGCCTCTCACGACCCGCCGAGCAACGCGAGACATAACGGACCCAGGATACGCAGCTCGCGTGCGTA
>NZ_JBWZET010000281.1:0-4208 GCF_056722145.1 Rhizomicrobium sp.
ATGTAGCTGTCGATCATGTCGTCCGAGAACACGCCGCCCTTCTTGAGGAAGGCGCGGTCGGAGTCGAGCGAGGCAAGAGCTTCACGCAACGAACCGCACACGGTGGGGATTTCCTTCAGCTCTTCCGGCGGCAGGTGATAGAGGTCCTTGTCCGCGGGATCGCCGGGGTGGATCTTGTTCTCGATGCCATCGAGGCCGGCCATCAGCATGGCGGCGAAGGCCAGGTACGGATTCGAGCCGGCATCCGGGAAGCGCACTTCGACGCGCTTGCCCTTGGGGCCCGGCGCGAACGGAATGCGGCACGAGGCCGAGCGGTTGCGGGCCGAATAAGCCAGCAGCACGGGCGCTTCGAAGCCCGGGATCAGGCGCTTGTACGAGTTGGTCAGCGGGTTGGTGATCGCGTTCAGCGCCTTGGCGTGCTTGATGATGCCGCCGATGTAGTACAGCGCCATGTCCGACAGATCGGCATAGCCCGAGCCCGCGAACAGCGGCTTGCCCGACTTCCAGATCGACTGGTGGACGTGCATGCCCGAACCGTTGTCGCCGGCCATCGGCTTCGGCATGAAGGTCGCCGTCTTGCCATAGGCCGCCGCCACCTGATGCACGACGTACTTGTAGATCTGCAGGTTGTCGGCCGACTTGATCAGGGTGTTGAACTTGCAGCCGAGCTCATGCTGGGCCGACGCCACTTCGTGATGGTGCTTCTCGGGGTTGATGCCGAGGTCGCCCATGATCGCCAGCATTTCGCTGCGGATGTCCTGCGCCGAGTCGATCGGCGGGACCGGGAAGTAGCCGCCCTTGATCGACGGACGGTGGCCGAGGTTGCCCTGCTCGTATTCGGTGCCGATGTTCCACGCCGCTTCGACCGAGTCGATCGAATAGAACGCCTTCGACATGCCGGCTTCAAAGCGGACGTCGTCGAAGATGAAGAATTCGGCTTCCGGGCCGAAGAAGCAGGTGTCGCCGACGCCCGACGACTTGACATAGGCTTCGGCGGCCTTGGCGATCGAACGCGGGCAGCGGCCATAGCGCTGGCCGGTGGTGGGCTCCATCACGTCCGCGGTGACGACCAGCGTGGTCTGGGCGAAGAAGGGGTCGATGAAGGCGGTGTCGAGGTCCGGCAGCAGCAGCATGTCGGACTCGTTGATCGCCTTCCAGCCCGCGATCGACGAACCGTCGAACATCGTGCCTTCGTTGAGGAACTCTTCGTCAACCGCCGACAGATCAAACGTAACGTGCTGCCACTTGCCGCGCGGGTCGGTGAAACGAACGTCGACGAACTTCACTTCCTTCGTCTTGATCGTTTCGAGAATTTCTTTTGCCGTAGCCATGTTCAGGTCTTTCCCCTTCCAGTTGGGTGTGATTGTCCGCCTAACTATTGGACGAATTCGTTAGATCGCGTCCGTGCCGCTTTCGCCAGTACGGATGCGGATCGCCTCCTCGACATTGAGGATGAAGATCTTGCCGTCGCCGATGCGCCCGGTGCGGGCGGCCTTCTGAATGGCGTCCACCGACGCCTGCAGACGGTCTTCACCGATCACGATCTCGATCTTCACCTTCGGCAGGAAGTCCACGACGTATTCCGCGCCGCGATAGAGTTCGGTATGGCCCTTCTGCCGGCCAAAACCTTTGGCCTCGGTGACCGTGATACCCTGGACGCCGACTTCCTGCAGCGCCTCTTTCACCTCATCGAGCTTGAACGGCTTGATGATGGCCTCGATCTTTTTCATTCAGGACTCCCTTGCGCCAGACATTCGCGCCGTTAAGGAAATAGCAGGGGTTATGCCAACTTGCAGCTACGCAAAAGCTAAGAAAAACAGGGGTTTACAAGACCGATTCGTTTCATGCTTCGAGGATTGCACAAATTTTGATCTTTGTGCACAACAGACGAGCATCGCTCAGGGCCCGGCTTGCCCGATTTTTCGACTATTCCGCCTCCACGCCCAGCTTCTGCCGACAGCTTCGCAAGCGCCGTACCAACATTAAGGCCATGTTACAATTGTCCCCAGAAGCGGGAATTGCCCGCCTCCAACCACGGCTACAAACCGCATTGGCGGTCGTATAGTCCCCCCATGCACGAGCACGAGATCATCACGGTCGCCGAGATGTATGCGGCCGATTGCTATGCCGCCGAACACGGCATCCCCACCCTGACGCTGATGGAATATGCCGGCCGCGCCGTCGCCGACGAGGTCTTGCGGCTGAAACCCAAGCCGTGCCGGGTGCTGGTGATGTGCGGGCCGGGCAACAATGGCGGCGACGGCTTCGTGGTGGCGCGTCTGTTGAAGGCGCGGGGCTGGCCCGTGACCGTTGGGCTGGTCGGCGAGCGCGGTGCCTTGAAGGGCGATGCAGCATTCCAGTCGGTGCAATATGCCGACGATGTCGTGGCACTGACGCCGGCGCTGCTGGAAGGCACCGAGCTGGTAGTCGATGCGCTGTACGGCGCCGGGCTGTCGCGTTCGCTGGAGGGAGCGGCGCGCGAGACGGTGATGGCGCTGAATGCCCATCCGGCGACGGTGGTGGCTGTGGATGTGCCGAGCGGGCTGCATGGCGATCTCGCTCGCGCCCTCGACGGCGTGTGCGTTGCGGCGGATGCGACGGTGACGTTCTACCGCCTGAAGCCGGCGCATGTGCTGATGCCGGGCAAGATCGCTTGCGGGCGCGTGAGCCTGGCGCAGATCGGCATTCCCGAGGATGCGATTGCGGTGATCGGCCCCAAGATGTTCGTCAACGGCAAGCGGCTGTGGGGCAGGGCCTATCCCAAGCCCGATCCCACGGGCCACAAATACGCCCGCGGCCATGCGGTGGTGGTGTCGGGACCGGCGCACGCAACTGGAGCGGCCCGGCTGGCGGCGCGCGGGGCGCTGCGCATCGGGGCGGGGCTGGTCAGTGTCGCAAGTCCGCTGGGCGCCGTCGACGTCAACGCCAAACATCTCACCGCCATCATGGTGAAGCCGTTCGACGGCGCCGCGGGGCTGGCAAAGCTGCTCGAAGACAAGCGCTATAATGCGGTCGCGATCGGGCCGGGGCTTGGTGTGGGCGAGGAAACCCGCACACTGGTCGAGGTCGCGCTCAACAAGCCGTGCGTACTCGATGCCGATGCGCTGACCTCGTTCCAGGACGCGCCGCAGGATTTGTTCGGACTGCTCGGCCCGGACGACGTGCTGACGCCGCATGAAGGCGAATTCGAGCGGCTGTTTCCGGGGCTGTTGGCGCGGTCGTCCAATCGGGTGGAGGCGGTGCGCGCAGCGGCCACGGAAGCGGGCTGCGTCGTGCTGCTGAAAGGCCCCGACACGGTTGTCGGCGCGCCGGATGGGCGGGTTTCCATCAATACCAATGCGCCGCCGTGGCTGGCGACGGCGGGTTCGGGCGATGTGCTCGCGGGCTTTATTCTCGGGCTTCTGGCGCAACACATGGAGCCGTTCCTCGCCGCTTCGGCAGCGGTCTGGATGCATGGATTGGCCGCCACACATTTCGGCCCCGGCTTGATCGCCGAAGACCTCCCCGAACAGGTGCCGGCATTGCTCAGGCGGCTGTATGAAGAGATTTAGAGGTGGCGCTTTCTGCCCCCGCGGGCAAACGGGTTTCGTCGCTTGCACGAAGACCGTAGGGAAAGTCCGGCCTCGGGCCGGAAAGGGGGCTCGCGATAAGCCCCCTTCGGCCCTTACGGGCCACTTCCCCCACGGTCTACGTGCCGGAGGCGGGAGTTTTGTGCCCGCGGGGGCAGAAATCTTGCGATGACTAACCAGGACACTCTCATGATTCCGAATTGGTTGAAGTATGCCCGCGAATTGCAGGCGGCGGCGCAAACGGGGCTGACGTATGCGGCCAACAAGTATGAAAAGGACCGCTACGAGCATCTGGCGGATCTCGCGGCGCGCATGATGGTGGAGGGCTCGGGCGAGCCGCTCGATCTGGTGAAAGGCGCCTTCGCCGAGCAGAAGGGCTATGCCACGCCCAAGGTCGACGTGCGCGGGTGCATCTATCGCACCAACGCTGCGGGCGTGGGCGAGGTGCTGCTGGTCGACGAGCTCAACGACGGCGGCAAGTGGACGTTTCCCGGCGGCTTCTCCGATCCGGGCGAAGGCCCGAGCGGAAGCTGCGTGCGCGAAGTGCAGGAAGAGGCGGGGCTGAACGTGCGCATCACCAAGCTGTGCGGCATCTACGATCGCGACAAGCGCGGCGGCACCAGCCCGTATCCGTTCCAC
>NZ_JBWZET010000282.1:0-3486 GCF_056722145.1 Rhizomicrobium sp.
CCGCCGCACAATCTCGGCGAAGTGATCGATGCGTGCCTGGCCTACATCGAGGATCCCTCGATCACGATGGAGCAGCTGACCGAGATCGTGCCGGGCCCGGATTTCCCGACCGGCGGCCTCATCATCGGCAAGGCGGCGGCGCGCGCGGCGCTGGCCCGCGGCCGCGGCTCGATCCTGATGCGCGCCAAGTGCACGGTCGAGGAAATCCGCAAAGACCGCGAAGCCATCATCGTCCACGAAATTCCGTATCAGGTGAACAAGGCGCGCATGCAGGAACGCATGGCCGAACTGGTGCGCGACAAGCGGGTCGAAGGCATCTCCGACATTCGCGACGAATCCGACCGCCACGGCATGCGGGTGGTGATCGAGCTCAAGCGCGATGCTTCGGCGGAAGTGGTGCTGAACCAGCTTTACCGCTTCAGCGATCTGCAGACGAGCTTCGGCGTCAACATGCTGGCGCTCAACGACGGCCGGCCGCAGCTTCTCAATTTGAAGGATCTGATCGGCGCCTTCGTCGCCTTCCGCGAGGAAGTGGTGACGCGGCGCACCCGCTTCGAACTCGGCAAGGCCCGCGATCGCGCCCATATCCTGGCCGGTCTGGCGGTGGCGGTCGCGAACATCGACGAAGTCATCGCCCTGATCCGCGCCGCACCGGATGCGCCCACCGCCAAGGTGCAGTTGATGGAACGCGCCTGGCCGGCCAAGGACATGGCGCCGCTGATCGCGCTGATCGCCGACCCCCGCCATGCCCTCGGCGACGACGGCACCATCCATCTCTCCGACGAGCAGGCCAAGGCGATCCTCGAACTGCGCCTGCAGCGCCTGACCGCCCTCGGCCGCGACGAAATCGGCGACGAGGTCAAGAAACTGAGCGAAGCGATCCTGGATTATCTCGACATCCTGCGCTCGCGTCCGCGCGTTCTTGCCATCATCAAGGAAGAGCTGACGGCGGTGCGCGACGAATACGCAACGCCGCGGCTGACCGAACTCATCGATGCCGACATCGAAATCGAAGACGAGGCGCTGATCGAACGCGAGGATGTGGCGATCACCGTCACCCACGCCGGCTACATCAAGCGCACCCCGATCGCCGAATATCGCGTGCAGGGCCGCGGCGGCAAGGGCCGCGCCGGCATGGCGACGCGTGAGGAGGATTTCGTCACCTCGCTGTTCGTCGCTTCCACGCATGCGCCGATGGTGTTCTTCTCGTCCACCGGCATGGCCTACAAGCTGAAGGTCTGGCGGCTGCCCGAAGCGCGCATCCAGGGCAAAGGCAAGGCGATGGTGAATCTGCTGCCGATGTCCGAGCGCGAGCGCATCGCCACCATCCTGCCGCTGCCCGAAGACGAAGGCCAATGGGAGAAGCTCAACGTCGTGTTCGCCACCAAGTCGGGGCAGGTGCGGCGCAATGAGCTTTCCGATTTCGCCTCGATCAACAAATCCGGCAAGATCGCGATGAAGCTGGAAGAGGACGACGGCATCGTCGGGGTGCAGATCTGCACCGATCGCGACGACGTTCTCTTGACTACCAAGCTCGGCAAGTGCATCCGCTTCCCGCTCGGCGACGTCCGCGTCTTCAAGGGGCGCGAATCCACCGGCGTGCGCGGCATCAAGCTGGCGGACGGCGACGAGGTCGTGTCGCTGACGCTGCTCAATCATCTCGATGCCTCCAGCGCCGAAGCCCGCGCCTATCTGAAACAGGCAAGCGCGGCGCGGCGGGCCTCGGGCGAGGAAGTGGCCACGACCGACGAAGCGGTCGACGACAGCGATGACAGCGGCGAAGAAGCGACGCTGACCCCGGAACGCTATGCCGATCTCGGCGCCCGCGAACAGTTCGTGCTGGCGCTGTCGGAAAACGGTTTCGGCAAGCGCACGTCGTCGTACGAGTATCGCGTCACCGGCCGCGGCGGTTCGGGCATCGTCGCCATGGGCATGGGGCGCAAGAACAGCGCCATCATCGCCGCCTTCCCGGTCGACGCCTCCGACGATCTGATGCTGATCTCCAACGCCGGCCAGACCATCCGCGTGCCGGTCGGCTCGATCAGCGTGCAGGGGCGCGCGGCACAAGGCGTGGTCGTGTTCCGCGTCGATGGCGCCGAGCGCGTCGTATCGGTCGAACGCATCGTCGCTGAAACCACCGACGAAGGGGGACCGGCATGACCGGACGCATCGCCCTTTATCCCGGCACCTTTGATCCGCCGACCCTCGGCCACCGCGATATCGTCAAGCGGGCGATCAAGCTGGTCGATCATCTGGTGATCGGGGTCGCCACCAACGCCTCCAAGACGCCGCTCTTCAACCTCGAGGAGCGCGTCGAAATCATGCGCCGGGAGGTGGCGGACCTGGTCGGGCCGGGGCAGGCCAGCATCGAGGTGCTCGCGTTCCAGGGCCTGTTGATGGACTTTGCCGGCGATGTCGGCGCCCAGATGGTGGTGCGCGGCTTGCGCGCGGTGTCGGATTTCGAATACGAATTCCAGATGGTCGGCATGAACGCCGCCATGAAGTCCGACGTCGAGACGGTGTTCCTGATGGCCGATCCGCAGCATCAGGCGATCGCCTCACGCCTGGTCAAGGAGATTGCGCTTCTCGGCGGCGACGTTTCGCCGTTCGTCAGCGCCCATGTTGCAGAACTTTTGAAGAAACGCGCCAAGGATTTGGGAGCCTAGAATGAGTGAGCGGCTGATCATGGAGTTGAAGACCGGCACGGTGACGATCGAGCTGAGGCCCGACCTGGCGCCGCTGCACGTCGCGCGCGTGACCGAGCTGGCAAAGGCCGGCTTCTACGACGGCATCGTCTTTCACCGCGTCATCCCGGGCTTCATGGCGCAGACCGGCGATCCCACCGGCACCGGCATGGGCGGCTCCGACAAGCCCGATCTCAAGGCCGAATTCTCGAGCGAGCGGCATGTGCGCGGCACCTGCTCGATGGCGCGCTCGTCGAGCCCCAACAGCGCCAACAGCCAGTTCTTCATCTGCTTCGAAGACGCGCCCTGGCTCGATCGTCAGTACACGGTGTGGGGCAAGGTGGTCGAGGGCATGGAGCACATCGATGCCGTCAAGAAGGGCGGCGAACACCACAACGGCGCCATCTCCGGCGAACCCGACAAGATCGTGGCGATGCGGGTGGAAGCATAGTCCCGCGGCGTTACTGCCCCCGCGGGCGCACCGGTTTCCCCGGTCGCAGATCGACCGTGGGGGAAATCCATGCGACGCGTGGGAAGGGGGCTCGTTGATGATGTGCCCCCTTTGCCGCTTACGCGGCACTTCCCCCACGCGCATCATGCCGTTCGAGGCAGCCTGCCGCGCGCGGGGGCAGAAAAGATGAGCGACACTTACAAAGAAATTTGATTCACGCGGAGACGTGGAGCGCGTGTGCCAGACGGCGAGCGCGGCGCATCGAACCACCAAACCGCTTCCGCGTTCTCCGCGTGCGTTAATCTTCGCTGCGAAAGCGATAACGAGTTTTTTTACTCTGCTCCCAAAATG
>NZ_JBWZET010000283.1:0-2529 GCF_056722145.1 Rhizomicrobium sp.
CTAGTCATACGCCTATGGGGAAATTCTCGACGCTTGAGGTGATCGAGACGGGTTCGCGCCGCCGGTGGACGCTGGAGGAGAAACAGCGGATCGTTGCGGAGAGTTTCAGTGCGCCGAGAGTGGTGTCGGCGACGGCTCGTCGTCATGGCCTTTCGACCAGTCAACTGTTCAACTGGCGGCGGCAGGCTCAAGAAGGCCGGCTCGTCGGGGCGGACGAAGGTCCCGCGTTTGTGCCGGCGGTTGTCGCGCCGGACAGCCCTCGCGCGGCAACGGTTGCGGAGTTACCATCGCCCCCATCCGAAGATCCTGCGACGCGCCCGAGCGGCGGTCGGATGGTGATCGTTCTGTCGGGTGGCAGTCGCGTAATCGTCGGCAACGATGTGGACGCAGCGGCGCTGAGGCGGGTGATCACGGCCCTGGAGCGGCGATGATTGCGATCCCTGCCGGCCGGGTTTGGATCGCCACCGGCCATACGGATATGCGCTGTGGCATGCAAAGCTTGGCTCTGAAGATCCAGGAACACTTCAAGCGTGACCCGCACGGGGGCGATCTCTTCATCTTCCGCGGACGCCGCGGCGACCTGGTCAAAATCCTGTGGCATGACGGTCTCGGAACATCGCTCTATGCCAAGCGCCTGGACCGCGGCAAGTTCATCTGGCCGTCGGCAGCGGGCGGCGTGGTGCCGATTACGGCGGCGCAGATGGCCTACATGCTCGAAGGAATTGACTGGCGCAACCCGCAAGCGACGTGGCGGCCGCAAAGCGCAGGTTGAACGAAAAACGTTGGTACGTCTGCATTTTTATCGACACAAGACGGGCGAACTGTGATTCACTGCGTCCATGGAAGCTGATCGCGCCGCCATGGCTGAGGTTGTTGCCGCTCTGGAAGCGGCGTTGGCGGCCGAACGGACGAAGGGATTGGAGGCCGCCGCCAAACTTGCGGTCGCAACCGCAAAGTCGGCGGAAGACGATGCCCTGATCGCGCATCAGAAACTTCAGATCGCCAAGCTCACGCGCCAACTCTACGGCCAGAAGTCCGAACGCTCCTTGCGGCTGATCGAGCAATTGGCCTTGAGCTTCGAGGAGCTGGAGGCCGGCGCGACGGAAGATGAACTGGCGGCGGAGCGAGCGGTTGGCAAGGTCACCACGGTCAGCGGGTTTACGCGTCGGCGAGCCGAGCGCCAGACCTTCCCCGAGCATCTTCCGCGCGAGCGGGTGGTGATCGATCCGCCGACGGTTTGCGAATGCTGCGGCGGTCATCATTTGCGCAAGCTCGGCGAAGATGTGACCCGCACCCTCGAATGCGTGCCCCGGCAATGGAAGGTCGTCGAGACCGTGCGAGAGAAGTTCAGCTGCCGGGATTGCGAGAAGATCAGCCAGGCGCCGGCCCCATTCCATGCCGTGCCGCGGGGCTGGGCCGGTCCCAGTCTTCTGGCCATGATCATGTTCGAAAAGTTTGGCCAGCATCAGCCGCTCAACCGGCAATGTGAGCGCTATGAACTGGAAGGTGTGCCGATCGCGCTGTCGACCATGGCCGATGCGGTGGGCTCGGTGTGCGCGGCGCTGGAGCCGCTCCTGGGCCGTGTGGAAGCCCATGTTCTGGCCGCCGAACGGCTCCATGGCGATGATACGACCGTGCCGGTCCTGGCCAAGGGCAAGACCACGACCGGACGGTGCTGGGTTTATGTCCGGGACGACCGGCCGTTCGGCGGCACGGCGCCGCCGGCGGCGATGTTCTATTACTCGCCCGATCGCAGGGGCGAGCACCCACAGGCACACCTGGCCAACTATACCGGCATCCTGCAGGCCGATGCGTTTGACGGCTATAACCAGCTCTATCTTCCGGGACGAAAACCGGGGCCGATTTATGAAGCGGCCTGCTGGGCGCACGCGCGTCGACCATTTTACGCAATGGCCGATATCGAGGAGAACGCGCGCCGCAAAGCCGCCGGCAAAAAGGAGATTGCGCTGTCGCCGATCGCGATCGAGGTCGTGCGCCGGATCGATACTCTGTTTGCGATCGAGCGTTCCATCAATGGCCTGAGCGCGTCGGAACGTATGGCCGCTCGGCAGGCGCAAAGCCGGCCATTGGTCGATGCGCTGTACGCCTATATGCAGGAGCAGCTTGCCAAGCTCTCGCGCGGACACGACTTGGCGAAAGCCATTAATTACATGCTGAAACGCTGGCCGAGCTTCACCTTGTTCCTTGAAGACGGCCGCGTATGCCTCTCGAACAATGCCGCCGAACGAGGGCTGAGGGGAATTGCTCTCGGACGGAAGTCGTGGCTGTTCTGCGGCTCTGATCGGGGTGGGCGGCGGGCGGCGGCGATGTACAGTCTCATCGTCACGGCGAAAATGAACGGCGTCGATCCGCAAGCCTGGCTGGCCGACGTCCTCGCTAGGATTGCCGCTCATCCCGCTCGTCGCATCGATGAGTTGTTGCCATGGAATTGGATCGCACCAGTTCCGGCAATCTCCGATCAGGCAGCCTGACCATGCACGTCAACAAGGTTCATCACGTCACGACCAT
>NZ_JBWZET010000284.1:0-12577 GCF_056722145.1 Rhizomicrobium sp.
GGTCGCGCCTCTCACGACCCGCCGAGCAACGCGAGACATAACGGACCCAGGATACGCAGCTCGCGTGCGTATCGGACAATCGCGGCTGAATAAACCGCGAGCGTGCGGGTTTCACCGGGCGAACGGATTGTGCCTGTCAGCGGCCGAATGAACCCGGCCGCTCTGCTGGCGCCCCGTTCGCGGAGGGCCCTCCCCGAACGAGCGGACTTGCGAAAGCCAAGCCCGCTCTCGGCATATTTAAAGGGGTTCACGCGGAGGCTGGGTGCGGGCGAAAATGTCGGGCCGGGTCGGGATGAATATCAGCGACCCCGCTTGGCACGCTCGCTCCGCGACTCCGCGTGAATTCTCGCCTTCGGCGCGAAGCACGTACGGCTACGCCAGCCCCGGCACCAGCGTTCCCGGTTTCGGCGCGTGGCGCGGTTTCTTCAGATGCGCCTTGGGCGGGGTGCCGACGGCGTCGGCGAGGGCATAGGTTTCCTCGCGCAGGAACGCCATCAGCTTGGCGCGGTCGCGGATCGCGGCCAGGGTTTCATACGGGATCACATCGCCGACGCCGGCGCGCACTTCGCTGCCGATCTTGTTGTGGACCTCGTAGAACAGCAGCGACAGGCGCAGCGTCAGCGACAGGTGGCTGACGAGCTGGAACAGAGCCGAATTCTGGCCGGCGAAATAGAGCGGCGCGACGGCGGCGTGGGTCTTGGCGATCATGCCGGCGGTGAAGGTTTTCCAGTCGGTGTCGATGGCCTGGCGCTCGTACCATTTCGGCGTGGTGGACACCGCCCCCGACGGGAAGATGAGCAGGCAGCCGCCGGCCGCGACGTGCTCCTTGGCGAGGCGGCGCGAATTGAGGTTGGTCTGCATCGCCGCGTCGGTTTCGCTGAAGTCGATCGGCAACAGATAGCGCTGCAGCGCCTCGGCGCGGGCGATCACCGCGTTGGTCAGGACCTTGAAATCGGGCCGGGCGCGGCCGACGATGGCGCAGGAGACGACGCCATCAAGCACGCCGAAGGGATGGTTGCACACCACCACCAGCGGCCCGGTGGCCGGCCAGCGCGCCAGCTTGTCGGCGTCGTAGGCGACCTTCAGTTCGAGCAGGCGGATGGCGGCGTCCCAGAAACTCTCGCCCGGTACCGGATGGGTGGCATAGCATTCGTAAAGCCAGCGCAGATACGGCTGCCCGGTCGCCCGCTCGATGGCGCGGATGACGAACTGCTTGAACGGCGGATCGGTCGGGTCCGCATAGGAGAATTCGTCGGCGCTGACCGTTTGCCCCATCTCGTCACCCCTTCCGCGATAATGCGGCGACCGCGAGCGTCAGCCAGGCGGCTATCAACGCTACGCCTCCGAAGGGTGTCACGAAGCCAAAGCTGCGCGTTCCTGTCAACGCCAACAGGTAGAGAGACCCGGAAAACAGCACCACTCCCGCGGCAAACAGCAGCGCCGCCGCGTTGGCGGTCCGGGGGGCGAGGCGCTCGGCCGCCACCGCCGTCAGGCACAAGGCGAGGGCGTGGATCAGGTGATAGCGCGCCGCGGTGTCGAACACCGCCAGCATGTCAGGGCTGAGCCGAGCTTTCAGCCCGTGCGCGGCAAAGGCCCCCGCCGCCACCGCCAGCGCGCCGTTGAGGGCGCCGAACGCCAGCCAGCGTCTCATCGGCAGCCGCAGCTCGGGTGATGGCGATGCACAGGTTCCACCGCCGCCACCGCCAGCCGCGACAGCTCCGCCGTAGCGGCGAAATCGGCGCGCACCCGGTCGAGCGTGGTACCGTCGGCCATCACATCGAGTGCGGTCAGCGCCAGCGCCTTGGCACCGTCGATCACCGCCGTGTCGCCAAGATCGGACGCGGCCCAGCGGGTGAATTCGGGATTGTGGATGATGACATCGGGCGGCGCCACCGCCAGCATCGGATGAACCGAGGGCACGCGGTGGCTGACATTGCCCATGTCGGTCGAGCCGGCGAAGCCGACCGGGATCTGCTCCATCGGGAAGAAGCTGCGCCCCAGGGCTTCGGCGTGGTGCTGGAAATTCTCCGCCAGCGGCCAGTTGGTCTTGAGGTCGAGATAATCGGCGCCGGTCCAGTTGAGTTCGAGGCGGCAGCCCGAGGCCAGCGCTCCGGCTTCGAAACAGGCGACGACGCGCTGTTTCAGTTTGATCAGGTCGTGGATGTCGGCGGCGCGGATGAAGAAGCGGCAGGCGGCGCGTTCGGGCACGATGTTGGGCGCCATGCCGCCGTCGGTGATGATGCCGTGGATGCGCTCGGTATTGTGGATGTGCTGGCGCAATTGGGCAATCGCCGAATAGGCCGTCACCACGCCATCGAGGGCATTGAGGCCGCGGAACGGCATCGCCGAAGCGTGCGCCGCCTTGCCGTGATAGACCGCTTCCACATCGGCGACCGCGATGGTCGGCATGGTGACGAGATTCAAGTTTGAGGGGTGGATCATCATCGCGGCATCGGCACCGTCGAACGCGCCGAAGCGCGCCATCAGCTCCTTGCCGCCATGCGCCTCTTCGGCGGGCGTACCGATGTAACGCACCCGGCCGGGCAGGTCGGCGCCGAGTTTGGCCAGCGCGATGGCGGCGCCGTAGCCGATGGCGGCGATGATGTTGTGGCCGCAGGCATGGCCGATGCCGGGCAGGGCATCGTATTCCGACAGGATCGCCACCGTCGGCTTCTTGGCGCCGAACTCGGAGACGAAGCCGGTCTTCATCCCGAAGGCCTCGCGCGTCACCGCGCCGCCGTGATGCTCGACCGCATCCGCCAGTCGCGCCGCGGCCTTGAATTCGGCGAGCGACAGTTCGGGCTCGGCGTGGATGGCGTGGCTGAGCGCGATCAGTTCGCCGCTGAGCGCGTCGACCGCCGAGGCGACGTCTCGTCGGAGGGATGCTAGCGACATGTCGGCCTCGAAAATGAAGGGCTCGCCATCATAGACGTGGGAGCCGGTGTTTGCGAAGGTGCGGCATGGATTCGGAACACACTGCCGTCTCCAAGGACGGCGCCCATATTGCCTTTGACGTGACGGGCGAAGGAAGGCCCGTGCTCTTGATTCACGGTTTTGCTTCGAGCCGGGACCAGAACTGGAAGTCGACCGGCTGGATCGACCGGCTGGCGCGTGACGGCTGCCGCGTCGTCAGCTTCGATTGCCGCGGTCACGGCCACAGCGACAAGCCGCACACGCCGGCCGCCTACGGCCATCACATGATCGACGACATTCTCGCGGTGATGCACGCCAGCGCGCTCAAGGATGCCTGCATCATGGGCTATTCGATGGGGGCGATGCTGGCGATCCGTTTCCTGATGCTGCACCCCGAGCGGGTGCGCCGTGCCGTGGCGGCCGGCGTCGGCGAGAATTATTTCTCCGAACAGCAATCCTGGCGCGACAAGGTGGCGGCGGCGATGCTGACCGAAGATCCTTCCGCCATTGCCGATGGCGATGCCCGCAAGTTCCGCATTTTTGGCGGCCAGAAAGGCAAGGATCGCCTGGCGCTGGCGGCCTGCATGCGCTCCCCACGTCACATTTATACGCCGGCGGAATTGAAGGCGTCGCAGCGTCCGGTTCTGGTGGTGGCCGGTGAAACCGATACGCTGGTCGGTTCGCCGTTCCCCTTGGCTGACGCGTTCGCGTCCGGCCGCGCCGTGGTGCTGCCGAACAAGGATCATATGACGGCGGTCGGCGATCCCGGCTACAAGCGCGCCGCGCTCGATTTCTTTGCGGCAGCCGGTTGAGCCAATAACCCGTGGCTAAGACGATCAGCGCGCATTTCACCCCACGCGGCAGGCCGTCACACATTGGTTGGCATTACGAACGGTCGAATAACACCGTCGTACACGGCATGCGAGAACTTGCATTTGCGTGTTAACCGGCGGTCCGGATTATCACCGCGGCGGCGCTTTGGCGCTTGCCCCTCGCCGTGATTGTCCGCAGAATTTGACGTCATGCAGGGGGGCTTTCATGAACAGACCGTTGTCGCACTCGTCACACCCGTCGCTTGACGATACCAAGATTCTAAGCGGGCCGTTCTGGGGCGAGCTGCGCGTGTTTCTGGCGGTCGCAAAAGCCAAATCGTTCAATCGTGCCGCCGAAACCTTGAACATGAGTCAGCCGACGGTCAGCCGCCAGGTGCGGCGGCTGCAGGACGTGATGGGCGCGCAGCTTGTCATTCCGACCCAGGCCGGCATCACGCTCACCAAGCAGGGCGAGGAGTTGGCGAAATCGCTCGCCGAACTCGATCATCGCCTGTTCGAGATTTCGAGCGACCTCAACGCCGAAGCGCGCACCGCGGAAGGCACCGTACGTTTGGTCGCCACCGATGTGCTGGCCGGATTGTCGATCATTCCCTCGCTGGTGTCGTTCAGCGAGATGTATCCGAAGATCCGGCTGGAACTGGTATCGCCGACCGATCACACCAGCCTGCGTGCCAATCGCGGCGACGTGATGATCAGCGTGATGCCGCAGCAGGGGGCCGATGTGGTGATGCGTCCGCTCGGCGTGCTGCACATGCTGCCGGTGGCGACCCAGGATTACATCGCTCGCTACGGCGTTCCGACCCGCGCCAACTTGTCGTCCCATTGCTTCGTGCAATGCGATACCTACACCGAGATGCTGGGTCCGTGGGATGCCTGGAACGCACTGGCGCGCAAAGGCGTCGTCACCTATTCGTGCGGCAACCTCTTGAACTACGCTCTGATGGTCAAGAACGGCCTCGGCATCGGGCTGGTCGCCACCAGCGCTCTGGCCGATCCGGTGGCGCTGCCGCTGGAACTGGACGTCCACATCCGCGCGCCATTGTTCGTGGTGGCGGCGGCCGACCGCTATGGCACCAGGGCGGTTCAGGTCGTGGTCGATTGGATGTCGGAAATGTTCGGCGACACGGTGCCGTGGTTCAATCCGAACCTGACTCTCGACCAATTGCCGCGCGACGCGTTGCGGCCGATCCTCAGTCAGTTGCTGGGAGCGTCAGGGCAAAATCCCTGATTTCATCAGACATATCGAGGAACTTGTTGGCGATGTCTTCGAGAACGGCGGCCATTTCCATCGGCGGCGTGGCGTCGCTTTCGATCAGGCGACGAACAGTTTCGGCCTGGATGGCGGTGATGTCGCGCAGATAGCTGCGATAATCCTGGATGGTTCCAAGCATCGGACGTCCGCCGTTTTCGTTTTGAGCCATGGTGCAATCCCCCTCGAGTGCAGGGCAAATACTGAACTATAAAGCGGTCGCCCGGTAGAGCGCATTACCTGCAACGGTTCTTCAATTTCGAACAATGCGCGGCAGTGGAGCGGTCAGGCCCCGCGCCGTCCGGTTGTGAAAATGATCTTTGGGCGGATCAACTCTGCGCACGAACGGTCAATACTGCTCAGCAGCCATCGCCACCAGATCGTGCCGTGCGAGATCTGTCACGACAATGTTATCTTCGGTGTCGAATTTGAGATCGCTGCGATCGATCCAGACGTGCAGCGCGGTGTCGTTGAACGCGACCCGCACCGCCGTCACGCGTCCGTCCACCCGCGCCAGTTCCTCGACCCGCCCGACATCGGTTCCGGCATAGGTTTCTACTTTTGCGCCCATCAACTGATCGCTTTCGACGAATGCCAGTTTTTCGCTGCGCTTCGGCCAATCGCCGCGACGATAGCGGGCGCGTTCCGCGGCATAGCGGTCGCGGGCCGCGAGATAACGGGCGGCCTGACTGTCATAAATCTGTTTTTGCGATTGATATTCTTGCTGTTGCTGCTGATACAGCTGCTGTTGCTGGCGGTATTGCTCGTTGCGCTGGTCGGCCGCATCGCCGTCGGCGCGTTGCGACTGATTGAGCTGATCGGTCGTTTGCGGTTCGCTCTGGGCGACAGCGGCACCGTTCAGGAACGGCAGGCACAGCAACGCGGCGGCAGTCTTGTTCATGGCATCCTCCATCGCCCCGAACAACGCATGTCCCGGGCGCCGGGTTCCTTTACCCGACGGGATGATGGCGACGCCGCACCGCGTAGCTTTCGGCGCGCCCGGCCTCGCGCGCGGCCTGCTGCAGCGCGGCACGGAAGACATCGCGCTGGCCGTGGATTTTGGCGATTGCCAGCCCGACCGGCACCCCGAGGCCGACCAGCGCGGCTTCCGATAGTTGCAGCGAGGATTCGATGGTCTCCGGCACCGCGTCGCTGGCGCCCATGCGGTAGAGATGGCTGGCGTGCACCGCGTCCTTGGCGCGCGACACGATCAAGACCTCGGGGCGCAAGGCCCGCACCTGTTCGACGATGGCGTCGATGGTCTCGCGCGCGTTGATGGTGATGACGATGCCGGTCGCCTCGTCAAGGCCGCAGACGCGCAGGAATTCGGGATCGGCGGCATCGCCATAATACACGGTATCGCCGTCGCGTCGTGCCCGGGTCACGGTGGCGGGATCGATGTCGGTGGCGATGAAGGCGACGCCCAGCTCCTTGAACAGCGCGCTCACCACCCGGCCGACGCGGCCGTAGCCGACGATGATCGCGTGCGGACCGACCTCGGCAGGGCGCGCGGTCAGGGCGGGGTCGCTGGCACCGTCGGGGCGCAGGTGTAGCGCGATGCGCCGCCCGAGGGATGCAAGCAGCGGGGTCAGGGCCATGGTCAGCGCGATCGCCGCCAGGACGAAACCGGCGAGCGGCCGGTCGATGAGGTGCAGGCTGGCGGCCAGCCCTAAGCCGACGAAGGCGAATTCGCCGCCGGGGCCGAGCAGCAGGCCGGTTTCGAGCGCCGAATGCCAGGAGAGGTGAAACAGTCGCCCGAGCAACGTCAGCACCGCCGCTTTGACCACTATCAATCCGACGACGCAGGCCAGCAGCAGCAGCGGCTCGCGCGCCACTTCGCGAAAATCGATGCTCATGCCGACGGTGAAAAAGAAGATGCCGAGCAGCAGCCCCTTGAAAGGCTCAACCGTCGCCTCGATGGCTTTGCCGTATTCGGTTTCGGCCAGCAGGATACCGGCGACGAAGGCGCCCAGCGCCATCGATAGCCCGGCGGCATGGGCGATGACGCCGGCTCCGACGATCACCAGCAGCACCGCGGCGATGAAGATTTCGTTCGAGCGCGTGGTGCCGACCAGGCGGAACAGCGGCCGCATCGCCAGCCGTCCGATCAGGATGATCGCGGTGATCGCGGCAGTGGCCTGGGCCAGCGCCCGCGCCAAAGTGATGATCACCGGCCCGCCGTCCTCGCCGCCCGAAATGGCTATGAACATCAGGATCGGCACCACTGCGATATCTTGCGCCAGCAGCACGGCGAAGCTGGCGCGACCCACCGTCGACGACAGCCGGTTCTGGTTCGACAACAGCTCCAGTACGATGGCGGTCGATGACAGCGACACGCTGGCGCCGAGCACGATGGCGGCGTTGGCGGAAAAGCCGGCGCAGGCGGCAATGGCGGCGATCGCCGCCGAGGTCACCAGCACCTGCAGCCCGCCGAAGCCCATGACCAGCCGGCGCATCGCTTTGAGGCGCGCGAACGACAGCTCGAGACCGATCATGAACAGCAGGAAGACGATGCCGAGTTCGGCGATGCCCGACACATGTTCGGCATCGACCACCGTGAACCAGTAGAGCGCCGGGATCTGATGGATGAACGAGCCGAGCGCCAAGGGTCCCAGAATGGCGCCGGCACCGAGATAGGCGAGCACCGGGCTGATGCCGGCCTTGCGCATCAAGGGAACGATCACCGCGGCGGTGCCGAGCACCACCAGGGCGTCGCTGTAACCGGCGATGTCGATGTCGGCTGCCATTGTGCCGCAGCATGAGGGCGGGCGGGGGAAGAAGCAACCGTCAGTCGTCGTTGGCGTGATGGCGGCAATCGGGCCCGCCGCAATCGCCGTCGCAGTCCTCGCCGCAATCGCAGGCATCGCCGGGTTCGTGGCGCAGAATCAGCCAGGATTCGTCGTCATAGGCGCTGACCGCCACATGGCGGATGGTGTGGGCGAGGAGATGGAAGGAATCGTCCGGGTCTTCCTCGGCCAGGGCGCGGATTTCGGCCGGACTCGCTTCGGACACATAGGCGATCTTGAGAAAGCTCACCGCGATGGCACGCCAATCCCAGATCAGATCGGGCGACAGTTCGGACAGATCGTAGAGATAACTGATGCGCCCCTGGAAGGTCAGCAGTTCGTCGGGCGGCGGGCCGGCATAATCGAGATCGCCGGGATGCGCCCAGGGATCGTCGAAGATCACGCTTTGCAGCCGGTCGTCGCGCTTTTTCAGGAACAACAGATAGCTCGCCAGTTCGGAATCGCTGCCTTGCTGGCTGGCGACGCCGCCGTATGCGAGCTCGGGCAAAGTCAAAGGATCGACGAAATCGGGGATCAGCACCACCGGTTCGTCGAGCGCCTCGCGGTGCAGTTCGGCCGCAATGCCGCCGCCGGCCGCATCGAGCTGAGCCGTCGCGAACGCCAACGCCTCGTCTTCAAGCCGTACGGCGACCATGATTCACCACTGCCGGCACGCGCGCGCGCCGCCGGGCCTGGGCCAGACGAGCGCCGAAACGCCGGATCACCATTTTGAGTTGGGGTTCGAGGACGGCGCCGGCCGCTTCCGCGACCGAGCACCAGCGTCGTTCGCGGGCTTCCATCTCGTCCCAGTCGGGGCTTTCCTCGGTCACCATGAGCGGGAAAATTTCGACCCGGCACGGCAGTTCGACGCCGTCGCGCAAGACTTTCATGTAGCGGTATTGGCCGATGGCAGTTTTGTCGATCACGCCGGTGACGCCGGCTTCCTCTTCGGCTTCGCGGGCGGCGGCATCAGTCGGTTTGAGCCCGTCCATCGGCCAGCCTTTGGGAATGATCCAACGTCGCGTCCGCCGCGACGTCACCAGCAGGATTTGCACCTCGTCGCCGCGCACTCGCCAGGGCAGGGCCGCATATTGAACGCCGGTGAGCTTGCGACTGCCCTGGCCGCGCCCCATCAGAACAGCCCGAACAGCTTATAGGCGGCGGCGCCGACGCAGGCCGCGGCGGGAATGGTGATGATCCAGGCGGTGACGATATCCTTGGCCACGTTCCAGCGTACCGCCGAGGCGCGCTTGGCAGCCCCAACGCCGACGATGGCGCCGGTGATGGTGTGGGTGGTCGAAACCGGAATGCCGAGGCTGGTCGCCAGGAACAGCATCACCGAGCCGGCGGTTTCGGCGCAGACGCCTTGATAGGGCGACAGGTGCGTGATTCGCGATCCCATGGTCTTCACGATACGCCAGCCGCCGCCCAGGGTTCCAGCGGCCATTGCGGTCTGGCAGGCCAGCACCACCCACAGCGGGATGTGGAAGCCGCCTTTGATCTGGCCGTGGGCATAGAGCAGGGCCGCGATGATGCCCATTGTCTTTTGGGCGTCGTTGCCGCCGTGGCCGAGCGAATAGAGCGATGCCGACATGAACTGCAGTTTTCGAAACAGTGAATCCACCCGTCCCGGCACCGCTTTGCGGCACATCCAGGCGGCAAACAGCATCAGGAACAGGGCCAGCACCATACCGAGCGTCGGCGACAGGACGATGGCAAGGATGGTCCGCCCCAGGCCGTGCCAAATAATGACGCCGGTGCCGGCATGGGTTACGGCCGAGCCGACCAGTCCGCCGATCATGGCGTGGGTCGAGGACGACGGGATGCCCGCCGCCCAGGTAATCAGCTGCCAGGTGATGGCGCCGGTCAGGGCGCCGAAGATCACCTGATCGGTGATGATCTTGGTGTCGACAATGCCGGATCCCATGGTTTTGGCGACCGCCTGCCCGAACACCAGGAAGGCGATGAAATTGAAGAACGCCGCCCAGACCACGGCGTAGCGCGGCGACAGCACACGCGTCGAGACGATGGTGGCGATCGAATTGGCGGCGTCGTTCATGCCGTTCATGAAGTCGAACAGCAGGGCGGCGGTGATCAGCGCGGCGAGGACGAGGAAGTCAGGAGGCACCGGTGGGCTCCGTTACGACTGTTCGATGGCGATTCCGGAGATGCCGTTGGCGACATCCTCGAAACGGTCCA
The DNA here is from genome assembly GCF_056722145.1 of Rhizomicrobium sp. Classification (NCBI taxonomy): domain Bacteria; kingdom Pseudomonadati; phylum Pseudomonadota; class Alphaproteobacteria; order Micropepsales; family Micropepsaceae; genus Rhizomicrobium; species Rhizomicrobium sp. The sequence continues at coordinate 9,981 of NZ_JBWZET010000284.1, forward strand.
TCACCCGCTCGAGGTGGTTATAGATGTCGTTGCCGATGATGTAGTCCATCGCGTTGCCGCCGCGGTGCTTCTGGAACAGCGCCTTGGTGCCCTGATTGTTGAGTTCGTCGGCGCTCTCTTCCAGGCGGATGATGGCTTCGGTGACGCTGTTCACCTTGGTGGTGTTCTGGCGCAGGGTCTGCAGTTGGGCGACCGCTTCCACTGTCAGCTTCGAGGCGTCGACGATGACGTCGCCCATCTGCGCCATGTGCGGTTCGAAGGTTTCCACTTCGAACAGCAGGATCGACTTGGCGGTCTTCTTCATCTGGTCGATGGAGTCGTCGAGCGAGGTGATCAGGTCCTTGATGTCGCTGCGGTCGAACGGGGTGATGAACGAGCGGCGGGTCAACAGCAGCACGTCCTGGGTGATGACGTCGGCCTGGGTTTCGAACTCGAACACCTTCTTGCAGGCGTCGCGCACGTTGGTTTCGGCGTGCAGCAGGGCGCGCAGGGCTTCGGCCCCGTCGACGATCGTGTGCGCATGCCGGTTGAACAGGTCGAAAAACCGGTTTTCCTGCGGCATCAGGGTCTGGAACCAGCTGAACATGCTTTGTGCCCCGTGTTTTCGGTCGTGTACCTGCCAGAGCGCCCCCGGCAGGGCAAAACGCGTTTGGTCGCGGAACTGTCACGACCGCCCGCGACGGCACCGCAATAGTGCGATTCGGGGGAGCGAAACTGCCGGAATCTCAGGAGTTTTGCCCGAAATACGGGTTTTCCACCGCTCCTCAGTCCACCACCGCATGGGCGGCGGCGACCCTCCCGTACCAGTTGCCGGAGTCCTTGAGGACCCGCCGCCGGTCGCGGAAATCGACCCAGGTGAGGCCGAACCGCTGGCTGAAGCCTTGGCTCCACTCGAAATTGTCGAGCAGACTCCAGGCATGGTAGCCGCGCACCGGTGCACCATCGGCGATGGCACGCGCCAACTCGGTGAGGTGGGCGCGGAGGTAGGCGATGCGGCGGGTGTCGTGGATGGCCCCGTCCGCGTCGGGCGCATCGGCATAGGAACAGCCGTTTTCGGTGATCTCGATCGGCAGGCGCCAGTCGCGGCCGATGCGGCTGGTGATGTCATAGATCCCGCGCGGCCAGACTTCCCAGTTGAAGTCGGTCAGCGGCCCTTGGTGGGGGATTTCGGCGCGGTAGCCAAACGTCTTGTCGTTGGCATCGGCGCGGACCCGGTGGCGGAAGTAGTAATTGATGCCGATCCAGTCGAGCGGCGCGCGCAGGCGGGTTTCGTCGCCCGGCTGAAAGCCCATCGCCTCCAGCGGTGCAAATGCCTTGGGATAGGCGCCGGTCAGTGCTGGTTCGAGGAAGAAGACGTTGTTGGCGGCGTGCATGCGCTCGGCCGCGGCGCGGTCGTCGGGCGTGGCGGGTTCGGCCGGCGACATATTATAGGCGCCGCCGATCTCGGCCTTGGGCGCGAAGGCGCGGAGCGCGCGAAAGGCGTCGCCTTGCGCCAGGTTGGTGACGTGCGCTGCTTTCAGATACTGGCCCATGTCGGCAATGCCGGGGGCGTGTACGCCGATGCCGTAGCCGCAAAAGCAGAAGACGTAGGGCTCGTTGAAGATCGCGAAAGTCGGGATGCGGTCGCCGAGCGCCTTGGCGACGATTTCGGCATAGTCCGAAAACCAGCCCGCCATGTCGCGATTGGGCCAGCCGCCCTTGTCCTGCAGGACCTGCGGCAGGTCCCAATGATACAGCGTGCATGACGGCCGGATGCCGGCGGCGAGGAGGGCATCGAGGAATCGCTTGTAATGGTCGAGCCCCTTTTGGTTCACGGCCCCGGTGCCGTCCGGCAGGATGCGCGGCCACGACAGCGAAAAGCGGTAGCTCTTCATATGAAGCGCCCGCATCAGCGCGATGTCTTCGCCGTAGCGGTGATAGGAATCGCAGGCGACATCGCCGCTATCGCCGCCTTTGATCTTGCCCGGGGTATGGGCGTAGCGGTCCCAGATCGACTCGCCCTTGCCGTCTTCGGCCCAGGCGCCTTCGATCTGGTAGGAGGCGGTGGCAGTTCCCCACAGGAAATCCGGGGGGAAGCGCGGCGCCGGATTTGCGGCCGATCCCTCGGATTTGGTTGGCATTCCGGCTCCGGCGGCTGGCCCGGCCATCAGACTCGCTCCCATGATTCCCACAGAAGTTGTGAGGAAGTCCCGTCGATTTGTCACGCAACCCTCCGTACCCTGAGCCCGCGAGGGCGTATCCTGCCCCGGAAGCGTGCCGCGTAACCATTGAAGTGACCTTCACGTCGTGGTGAACGGAATGGACGAGGATCTGCAGCGGTTCGTCGACGCCCAGGCACGGGTGATCGATCGCGTGCGCGCCGAACTGAAGGCCGGGGTGAAGAAAAGCCACTGGATGTGGTTCATCTTCCCGCAGGTGAAAGGCCTCGGCCACAGCGAGACCGCGCGCCGCTATGCCATCCATTCGCTGGAAGAGGCGCGGGCCTATCTCGCCCATCCGGTGCTGGGGCCGCGGCTGAGGGAATTCACCCGTCTGGTGGTGGCAGCAAACAAACCCGCCATCGCCGACATCTTCGCCCATCCCGATGATCTCAAATT
>NZ_JBWZET010000285.1:0-5773 GCF_056722145.1 Rhizomicrobium sp.
GCGCGTTGGCGCACCGGGCCTTATCCCCCTCGAAACTTACTTGCCGAAATTGTTCGGCAGCTTCGACGTGTCGATGCCTTGGCCGAGGTTCAGCACGTAGACCGCCCCGATATCGAGCGTTTGGGCGCTGCCGCCGAGCTGCATGCCGAAACCGGTGGTGCCGGGGGCATAGTCCTCGGTGGCGATGCCGCTGGCGTAAATCCAGACCCACTGGCCTTTGGGCGCGGTGGCCGAGGCGGTGGCGAGCGCCGTGTAGGGCGCTCCGGCCAGATGCACGCCGAATTCCGGGATCAGCACGGCTTGCGTACCGGCCGGGGTTTCGGTGGCGCGCACCAGAACCGCGGTGAAAATCACGTCGCCTTTCCTGATCGCCGGGGTGATCGGCGATGAAGCGCCGTCGTCATAGGGATGGGCCGCTACTTTGGCGGTAACCATGCGCTTGGCGGTGCCGCCGATGACGTCGGCTGCCGCGACCTGGGTGGCAGTGACTTCGGGGCCGTAGCTGTAGAGCTGGGACGGATCATTGATCAGTACGCCCTTCACCGGCAGCTTGGCGCGCAGCCGCGTGAGGTCGGCGGCGTAAGGCCCTTCCGGACCGGCAGAGGCGGCCGGTGCAGCAGCCGGTACGGCGGCGACGGGGCGGTTATGGGGAAGCTTGGTGCGGTCCCAGTCCGGCGGCAGATCGAACAGGAACATCGGACCGAGATCGACCGTCTGGGTGGCGGCGGCGAGATGGAGAACGACGACCAGCGTGTTCTTGGCATGATCGGCATCGACCACGCCGGTCGCGTAATAGACGTTCCACTTGCCGGTCGGCGACGACGGCTCGGTGGCGAGCGCCGTATAGGGTGCCTTGGCAACCTGGACGCCGGCCTGGGTGATGACGCCGGTGGTCGAGCCCTCCGGCGGGGTTTCGACGCGCACGTAATACGCGACCAGCAGGACATCGCCCTTGGCGACCGGCTGCGGCACCGTAATGGTGGCCTGAACGTCCCACGGATTGACGCCCTTGTGGACGACCACGCGCGAGGCCTTGCCGCCCTTGACGTCGGCGTCATCGCGGACGGTCGCCGGCGCATTCGAGACGCTCCAGGAATCGCCGCTGGCGCTGAGGATCAGATGGCTCAGCATGTCATCGGCTTTGGCCGTCCCCGCGGCCGCAAAACTCATGAGCGCTCCGGCACAGAGCGCGACGATCCACTTACTCATAGGCCCTCCCCAATTTTTGTTTTGCCGTCGTCCTCTAGAAGACGGATGTCGCCATAATATCCCCCGTAAGGGAAAGCGCTGTCGAGACATTCGCAGTTGTTGGTAGCGGTAACACGCGAGACTTCCGGCGCTTATCCTGGCAACGGGAACCGTCGCAGGGTGTTCGGACTTTCGTCCTCACCATGCTGCAGCCGACACCCCTGAGCGAAGCCCTGGTAAACGCCGAATTGGCCGCCTCGGTCGCCGGCTTGCGCTATGGCAGCGACACCGAGCCCGGCATCAAACGGGTCAAGCGCGGCACCGGGTTCGGCTATCGCGGTCCCGACGGCAAGCCGGTCAAGGACGCTGCCACGCTGGCGCGTATCCGCAAGCTGGCGCTGCCGCCGGCCTGGACTGATGTCTGGATAGCCGCCGATCCGCGGGTCCACCTTGCCGCGACCGGCTTCGATGCCAAAGGCCGCAAGCAGTACCGCTACAATCCCGAATTCGTCGCGGTGCGCGATGCTGCCAAGTTCGAGCATGTCATCGCCTTCGCCGAGGCGCTGCCGACACTGCGCGCCAAGGTCGCCGAAGACATGGCGCTGGCCGGATTGCCCCGCGCCAAAGTGCTGGCGACAGTGGTCTATCTCCTCGAACACACCCTCAGCCGGGTCGGCAACGAGAGCTATGCCAAGGACAACAATTCGTTCGGACTGACGACGCTGCGCAACCGGCATGTGAAAGTGGAGGGCCAGCAGCTCCGCTTCCTCTTCACCGGCAAGTCGGGCAAGGCGTGGCGGCTGGCGGTTCAGAACCGGCGCGTCGCCAAGGTGGTGCGCGCCTGCCAGGAGTTGCCAGGGCAAAATCTGTTCGAATACCTGGGCGGCGACGGCTCAGTGCAACGCATCGGCTCATCCGACGTCAACGACTATCTGAAAGAGGTCACCGGCCTCAGCGTTTCGGCCAAGGATTTCCGCACCTGGTTCGGCACCGTGGAAGCGGCGATCGCGCTTGATGCGCTGCACGAAGACGGCGTCCAGCCGACCAAGAAAAACCTGAAAGCGGCGATCGAGCGGGCGGCGGAGCGATTGCGCAACACCGTTTCGATTTGCCGCAAATGCTATGTCCACCCGGAAATTGCGCTCGCCTATGAAGCCGGCGAGTTCGGCCTGCCGCCGGCGCGTGCGCGCGCGGGTCTTTCCGTCGATGAGGCCCGCGTGCTGGCGTTTCTCACGAGCCGCCAAAATCGAAATCGAGCTGGTCGGCGGCGTCGTCTTCCTCGGCGGGGAAATGCGACACCGTCACCCCCACCAGCCTGACGCCGGTTTCGAGCGGATAGAGGCTGCGGGTCAGCGCCAGCGCGATGTCGTTGAGGTCGGACTGCGCCGTCACTGCCTTGGTCAGGGTGCGGGCGCGCGTGATCTGGCGGAAATCGGCATATTTGATCTTCACCGTGACGGTATGGCCATAGGTGCGGGTCTTCTCGCACCATGTCCACACGTCGTCGGCCTGGCCCCGCACTTCCTTTTCGATCGCGACGGGATCGATGAGGTCGGTGAGGAGGGTGATTTCGCTGCCGGCGGATTTGCGCGGCCGGTCGGGTTCCACCGGGCGCTCGTCGATGCCGCGGGCGATGTCGTAATACCACGGCCCCGACTTGCCGAAATGGCGCGACAGGAATTCCACCGTCTGCGCCTTGAGATCGGCGCCGGTATGGATGCCGAGCTTGTTCATCTTCTCCGCTGTCACCGGCCCGACGCCGTGGAACTTCGCCACCGCCAGGCTCTCGACGAAGCTTGGCCCCAGCGCCGGGGTGACGACGAACTGGCCGTTCGGCTTCTTGTAATCGGAGGCGAGTTTGGCGAGAAATTTGTTGTAGGAGACGCCGGCCGAGGCGGTCAGCCCGGTCCAATCGAAGATGCGCTGGCGGATTTCGCTGGCGGTATCGGAGGCGCTCGGCAGGTGCTTCAGGTTGGCGGTGACGTCGAGATAGGCCTCGTCGAGCGACAAGGGTTCCACCAGCGGCGTGTATTCGAGGAAGATCGAGCGGATCTGGCGCGACACGCCGCGATAGACCTCAAACCGCGGCATCACAAAAATCAGTTCCGGGCATTTGCGCAGCGCCGTGGTGGAGGCCATCGCCGAGCGCACGCCGAATTTGCGCGCCTCATAACTCGCCGCCGCCACCACGCCGCGGGCGCGAGGGCTACCCACCGCCACCGGATGGCCGCGCAGCTCCGGCCGGTCGCGCTGCTCCACCGACGCATAGAACGCGTCCATGTCGATATGGATGATTTTGCGAAGCGCGGACATCGGCGAGCGGGCAGGGCAGTGAGTCGTCTCTATATACCCCGCTTTCTGCCCCTACGGGCGCCTCTCTCTGAGACGATTTTCTGCCCCCGCGAGCGCCGCTTTCCCTTTCTGCCCCCGCGGGCGCCTCGCTCTCGCCACCCGCACGCTGAACCGTGGGGGAAGTGGCGCGTCAGCGCCGAAGGGGGCTTACCATCACGCTCACTTTCAGAAACAATGCGTTCCGACTATTTCGTCTGTTTTACCGTTCGGCACGGTTCTACTCTCAGCCCGTTATCGCTTCGAAAGGACCCGCCATGTTGCGCACTGCCATCGCATTCGCGTTTGTCGCCAGCCTCTCCGCCGCGAGTGCGCAGAGCGTTGCCAATCCCGACCCCAAAGCGGTGACGGCGGGAACCTACACGCTCGATCCCAATCATGCCCGCGTGCTGTTTTCGGTGTCGCACATGGGCTTTTCCACCTGGTACGGCGATTTCTACGGCGCCGCCGGCACGCTGACGCTCGATCCCAAGAACCCCGCCGCCGCAGCGTTGACGGTGACGATCCCGGTCGCCTCGGTTGCCACCCACAACGCCGCCCTCGATGGCGAGCTGAAAGGCGCCGACTGGTTTGATGCCGCCAAATTCCCCACCATCCGTTTCACCACCACCAACGTGACGCTCACCGGCGCCACCACCGCCCGCATCACCGGCAATCTCACCTTCCACGGCGTGACCAAGCCGGTGGTATTGGATGCCACCTTCACCGCCTCCGGCACCAACCCGATGTCGAAGGCGTTCACCATCGGCTTCGAGGTCCGGGGCGTACTGAAGCGCAGCGATTTCGGCGTCACCAAATACGTGCCGCTGATCGGCGACGACGTCACCCTGATCATCTCGGCACCGTTCGAGAAGAAGTGACCGTCACGTCGCCGGATGCAGGCGGGTGTCGAGGGCGAAGCGTTCCTGGTTGACGTCGTCGTAATGACCGGCGGCGACGGTGTCGACGAAGACGACGTTCCAACTATGCTTGGAGACCACGCTCGGCAACAGTACGAAGGCGTGCGCTTTGAGCAAGGCATCGCCGAACGCCTGTTGCCCGGCGCTGACGGTTCCGGGCACCAGCCAGTTCGGATTGGGAACGTCCGCCTCCTGAACGATATGGACGCTCGCCGGATCGATGATCCGCGCCGAGGTCAGGGTGTGGGCGACCGTATCGAGCACCTTGAAGGTCTTGTGCACGGCGACTTCGAGGATCGCCGTGGCGGCATCGAGCGAGGCATAGACGGCGCGCACGCCTTTGGAATTCCAGCGCCCGCCGGCGGCAAAACTGCCTTCACCGGAATTCCAGGTCGCCGCATGCCGCGCCTTGTCGAGCCGCCAGAACCTCAGGTCACCCGACCCGAGCGGAGGCGGCAGCGCCATCATGTGTAGACGCCGTATTCGATGCGGGTCAGCAACTCTTCGACCGACTCCACGCCGGCGGTGGTCGACAACAGGTCGATCGGCCGGCGCTGGTCGAGCGCCATGGCGGGCCGCTTCAGCCATGCGACCGCTTCGTCCTGCGAACCGAACACGTCGATGGAGCGCGCCAGGATTTCGGCGAATTTCCAGGCGCGGCCGCTCAGTTCGGGGCTGAGGCGGCGGGGTGTTTCGCGATTGCGCTGCAGCGTGCGCACGCTGATCCCGACCGCCTTTTCGAGCAGGCTCTGGGCCGCAAGCAGGGTGAATTTTTTCGCCAGGTGATCGAGCACGCCACTGGGCAGCCCGTTCTCCAGCAGGTCATGCGCTTCCAGCCGGTTGTGGACCTGATGGTGCAGCACCTTCTTGCCGCCGAGCAGCTCGGCGGTGCGGGCCACGTCGTGCTCGACTTCGATTTCCGGCTCGGCTACGGTCTGCGTCATGTGTCGCAATTTATGCGTCACATGTCGCGATGTCAATGCCATGCCCGCCGAGCGGTCAGGCGCCGAGATACCCCAGCTTTTTCGCCCGTCCCAGCGCCATTAGCGGGAAATAGTGGCAGTAGAGGCCGTAGCGCAGCATGAACGCGCGGCTCAGTTCCGGGCCCTGCTGCAGGCGGCGCTTCACCATCGGGTCCGACACCTTCACCGTCTGGCCGACGCCATAGCCGGGGAATCCGGTGCCGGTGTATTCCATCTCGATCCAGGTGCCCCCCTTCTGCTGCTCGATCAGATAAAGGAGCCCGCGCTCGATGCTGGTGCGATCCTCGGGCCGGTTGGCGGCCAAGAGCGCCATCAGCGCCCACGCGGTTTGCGAGGCGGTGGTCTTGCCGCGCC